>JAYSSB010000033.1:0-5737 GCA_043720755.1 Candidatus Altimarinota bacterium
GTGAGACGACGCTCAAACTCGGCGAACTGCTCCTCAGTTCCACTATTTCGGAGTGTCTCGATCTTACCCGAGAGGAGTGTCTGTGTAGTCGTGATCAATGACTCCGTATCAGTCGCACTAGAATAGTCCTCGACTCGGGCGATATCCGTCTCACTGAAAGAGTTGACCTCACTTGCGATAGCAGTGAGCGTGTCTGGATCCATCGCCGAGAGAGTCGCAGAGGTATCCACGAGTCCGACGAGACGCTCTGATTCACTTTCGATCATATCGACGACCTCACTATGGATATCGGCTCACTCGAGTATTCGATTGCGACGAGCATAGATGGCGAGACGATGCTGATTGAGGACATCATCATATTCGAGGATATGCTTGCGTATGTCGAAGTTGCGACCTTCGACTTGCTTCTGTATTGTTGTGATATTTCTCATCAGAGCCTTGGACTCTATGAGAGGATCATTCTCTGGATGTGACTCAAAACTCGAGAGGATAGAGAATAGTCTATTACCACCAAAAATCCGCATGATATCATCCTGAGGAGATATCATAAATTGCGAGAGACCAGGATCTCCCTGACGACCGGAGCGTCCACGGAGTTGATTATCAATTCGGCGAGTCTCATGCTTTTCTGTACCGATGACGAAGAGTCCTCCGAGAGGATACTCCTGAGTACCTGCAGCCCCATCGATCGTGACGACTCCAGTGAGTGTCCGTACTCGATCATCGATCTTGATATCCGTACCTCGACCTGCCATATTGGTTGCTATCGTGATAGCTCCATATGATCCAGCTGATGCGATGATATCTGCTTCCCTAGAGTCTTGTTTGGCATTGAGGACATTATGAGGGATTCACTTCGCTTCGAGGAGTCCCGAGAGGTACTCACTCTTGGCGACAGATACTGTCCCTACGAGGATCGGTTGTCCCTTCTCATGGAGTGCAGATATGAGTCTGACTATGTATTCGAATTTGCCCTTCTCACTTCTGAACAACACATCTCCACGATCTATACGTTTGATAGGCTTGTTTGTAGGTATCTGGATGACTTCGAGGGAGTATATCTTATAGAATTCTTCTTCTTCTGTTTTCGCAGTTCCAGTCATACCCGAGAGTTTGCGATACAATCTGAAGTAGTTCTGGAATGTGATCGATGCGAGAGTACGGGATTCTTGTTGTACTGTGACTCACTCCTTGGCTTCGATAGCTTGATGGAGTCCATCGCTATATCTGCGACCTGCGAGTACACGCCCAGTATGCTCATCGATGATCATCACTTCGTCATTGCGGATGAGATAGTCGATATCTCGCTTATAGACGGCACTCGCTTTCAATGCGTTCTCGATGTGATGGAGATCGTTGAAGTGTTGACTCACATAGATATTGTCTACACCGATATATTCCTCGATCTTGACGATACCATCTTCTGTGAGGGTTGCGGTTTTTTGCTTCTCATCGATCTTGTAGTGGGTCTCACTCACGAGTGAACGAGCCATAGCAGCGAATCTGGCATATTGGTTGGTTGCCTCGGCATCAGGAGCAGAGATGATGAGTGGCGTACGAGCCTCGTCGACTAGGATCGAGTCGACCTCATCGATGATAGCGAACCATCGCTTGCCCATCGCCTTGCGATCTGATCTGGATGCCATATTGTCTCTGAGATAGTCGAATCCGAGCTCATTGTTCGTCGCATAGACGATATCTGATGCGTAGGCTGATTTTTTGTCCTCAAAAGACTGCCCATGAGTAATCACTCCTACCGAGAGCCCGAGAGTCCGGTAGATGATCCCCATCTCTGTCGCATCACGACGAGCGAGATAGTCGTTCACGGTAACTATATGGACGCCATTGCCGACAAGAGCCCCGAGATAGGCTGCAATCGTCGCTACCAGAGTTTTGCCCTCTCCAGTTCGCATCTCTGCTATATTACCACTATCGAGTGTCATCGCACCGATGATCTGGACATCGTAGGGGATCATATTCCATACCACTTTGTGACCATTCCCGAGGTCGAACTCCTGACCATAGATGATCTCACACGCCCGACGATGTAGGGCAAATGCCTCATACTTGACCTCTTCGAGTCTCTGGCGGATAGTGACGATATCTGCATCATCAGATACATCGAGTCCTGAGAACCGAGACTGGAACTCATGTGTCTTCGCCTGAATCTGCTCGATCGTCGTGATAGTACTCGCATATTCTACCTCGATGGCTCTGACCTGATCGAGTTCTTTGCGATATGCTCTGACTTGTTTCTCAGGGCTATTCGCGAATAGTGCAGTGATAAAAGAAAACATTGGTAATATGGGATAGGAAAGTAGTACGGTTGTTTGTAGCGTAAAGAGGAGATATAGCACCAAAAATCCGTTGGATTATACGAAAAAACCCATACTTTTCAAATCTCATAAAGTGAAAAACGAGTGAAACTATTGACGAGTATATATTTTAATGAAAAAATATTTGACTTATTAGAGAGAGAGAGAGAGAGTACTATATATGAGTCTTATTTCTTATTACTTTTTGAAAGGAGTTGATCATGAAAAAGGCATTGTTTCTGTTGGTGTTGACCGTGGGTATTCTGAGCGGATGTGGTAACAGAATTGAAACTGTCGATCCGGCGTCTGTTCCTAATTCTTCACTGTCTGCAAATTGCAAGGTTTTTGCTAAAAGTAGCCCAAAAATCGACTATAGTCTAGAACTTGCAGTAGTATGTAGATAAAATTCTACTTACCAAAATAAAGTCCCCTCAAATTTGAGGGGACTTTTACTTTTGATACAGAGACTACGCCCAGAATCCATCTACTACCTTGCGATAGATGACACGATTCTTGATATCCTCATAGTACGCATCTCCAGGGACGAGTTTTGCCTTGAGTCGCTCCACGACCTCAGGAGTCCCGTATTGAGCGATCACCTTGTCGACTTCTGACTTGATCTCAGTATCGGTAGCATCCGTACCCTTGAGTTCTCGGATCCGACGCAATAGGAGCTCAGCCTTGACTCGGCGAAGAGCCTCAGGTGCTACGACTGTCTCCTTGTACTCGGTCTCAGACTTGCGGACGTGCTCGAGATATCCTCGGATATCGAGACCCTGCTGTTCGAGGTTTGATGCGTGTTCACGATAGATCTGATCGATCTCTTGTGAGAGGAGCGTGGGACCTACATCGAACGTAGCGATAGTGAGTATCTCTTGCATGAGTGTATCCTCATCCTTGTTTCGAGTTTCTGACTCTTTGCGGTTCGTGATCTCTCCTCGGATGATCTCACGGAGTCCTGCCATATCCGTCTCGACTCCACGCAGATCCCTGATAAACTCCGGAGTGAACTCTGGAGTATGAGGCTTCTCGACTTTTTCGATGAGTGCTGTGAAGTGTACGGTTCGATTTTTGAACTCTTCGCTATGATAGTCAGCTGGGAATGTGATATCGAACTCGACCTCATCTCCGATCTTGGATCCGGTAAGTTTCTCCTCGAACCCTGGGATGAACGATCCTGATCCGATCACGAGTGGATAGCTCGGTACGTATGTCTCTTTGATCGCTGTACCTCACTTGGACTCGTATCCCTGAGCCGTGATCGTCACACGGTCTGCTGACTCGACGGTGAGGACCGATGTATCAGCACCATCTTCGCTATGTGATCCTGCATCATGGAAGTGGGTAAATCGTTTTTTGATATCGGCGATCTCAGTATCTACATCCTTATCTGTGACCTTGACTGGAGTTCGCTTGACTCGGATTTTGTCGAGTTTTTTCTCGTCGATCTCGATTTCTGGGAACACCTCGACTTCGAGGATCAGCTCGATCGGATCCATACTCTTGACCTCAGTGATATTGCCAGCGGATACTGGGACGATATTTTCTTTTTTGAGTACCCGAGGATAGATCTTGCTCATCACGTGATCGAGAGCTTGTTGGTCGATCGCAGCCTCGCCGTACTCACGGACTATGATCGCATCAGGGATACTCGACCCTTGCTTAAATCCCTTTACCTTTCACTTTGTTCTGATATCTTCAATGACATGTTTACGAGCTTTCTCGAGCTCGACTCCTGACTCTTTGATATTGATCGAGAGGGTGTAGCCATTTTTGCGAGTGACGACGGATTGCATAGGTATGAGAGATTAGATTTTAGAATTTAGATCTTAGACTGGGACAAAAATCCCGAAATAAACGGAAGAATTATAGGGGAAAGTGGGAAAAAAGCAACTTTGATTTCTATCAAAATATCTCTATACTGCCCGTATGAATCCACCTGAACTCCTCTCACTCTCTCGATCCTATCTCACGAGAATCAACAATATCAAAAGAGATGATATCCGCAAGCTGCGTGAGGTCATTCGTGAACACAATAGACTCTATCATATCGTGGAATCTCCGATCATCTCAGATACTGAGTATGATCGGTTATTTCACGCTCTTGCTCGTGCAGAGTCGGACTCGGGTATGTTCGATGCCGAGTCTCCGACAGCCAGACTTGCTATACTCGCTGGAGATCAATTCCAGAAGGTGGCACACCAGTATCCGATGATATCACTTGATAATACGTATTCAGTCGACGAAGTTCGGGATTTTGAGAAAAGGATGCGAAATGTCCTCAAAGAAAATGCACCAAAAGAACTCAACTACTATATCCAACCCAAGTATGATGGACTCGGACTCGCTGTTGTGTATAGTTTTGGCCAACTATCTCAAGCAATCACTCGTGGGAGTGGAGTCGAGTGAGAGGATGTGACGCTCACGGCATGGGAGATCGAGAATCTCCCGAAAGAGATCCCAGCACTCGCAACGGTCCAGCGGATGGAGATCCGTGGAGAAGTGATGATGAGCAGGACAGCGTTCGATCATGTCAATCGGGAACGACTTGCGAATAGCGAAAAACTCTTCGCCAATCCACGCAATGCTGCCTCAGGATCACTGAGACAACTTGATCCACTCGTGACTCGAGCTCGGCACCTCCAGTTCTTCGCATACTCTGTTCCACAACTCGAGATGTTCCGCACTGATGATATGAGCTCGCCAGATACGTACCATGCCTTGATGGAGATGCTCTCTGTTTGGGGATTTGGTTCTGAGGATTTCCCGTTTGCTCGAGTGACGGGGATGACAGAGCTCACGGATATCATACAAAAAGAAACCGACAACATAGTCGAATATTTTGATTTTGACATCGATGGTATGGTACTGAAACTGGATGATATGACGCTCTGGGATGATCTCGGTCGAACAGAGCACCATCCACGATATGCGATCGCCTACAAGTTCCCAGCCAAGCAAGTGCGTACCAAGGTGTTGAGTATCGAACACTCAGTAGGCCGTACTGGGACAGTGACACCCGTCGCCAATCTGGAGGCAGTGGATGTCGGTGGGGTTGTAGTCAGACGAGCAACTCTCCACAACTACGATGAGCTCACTCGCAAGTGAGTCAGGATATGAGATAGCGTATTCATCATGCGAGCCTGAGAAGTGATCCCTGAGATTGTATCTGTCATCACAGAGGTACGAGATGGGAGTGAAGAGATAGTAGAGATCCCGACTGTGTGTCCGATATGTTTGACTTCACTAGAACAAGATGAGGGTAAGATTGCTATTTTTTGTCCCAATACTCACTGTCCAGCCAAGATACAGGGGCAACTTGATATGTTCGTCGGACGTCAAGCGATGAATATCGATGGTCTCGGCCCTCGCCAGATTGAGGATTTTCTCGAGGTAGGATGGATCACAGATTTTGCCTCGGT
>JAYSSB010000034.1:0-17229 GCA_043720755.1 Candidatus Altimarinota bacterium
CTGATACGCTGAGTGCCTGTCCAGCATATCAGTCTATGCGACTCCAGCCAATGCAACACATCGTATCGATACATATACTGGATCTATCCCAGTGAGCGGAGATATCGTCGCACTCGACAAAAATACTGAGTCTCGCCAGATTGCTCGTATCATAGGGGATCATACTGCTAAGATCACAGAACAAACAAATAAGCTCAATAGAGAACTCTTCGATGGTACGCCTACAGTGACTCAAGCAGAATATATCAATATGCTCAAGATAGGTACTATCCCATCTTCACTCTCTGATCTCGGACTCTCGTTTGTGAGTGGAAAAGGACCAAAATTTTTCGAAGCTCGTGCTATGATCCTCGGTAGTATCTGTGCTAACAAGACAGAATGAATCGGATATCCACAGTTCACTCGTATGACCCGTGTCGCATGAAAAGATGCTACCTATAAAACTGAGACTACTCCTGCAGTAGAGACGATCGAGCCACCTACTCTCGGTGTAGGATGACTCGTAGGCGATAATCTCGCAACAGTGACAGAGGTAGGAGTGGGAATAAATATCCTACCGAGATCAGTAGAGACTCCAGCAGCACCACCAAGAGATACCTCTACACCATGAGCTACCCCTACAGGTCCTCGACCAGGTACTCCATGAGTTCCAACTACCCCTCCCTCTACCCCAACACCACAGTGACCAACTGGTAGATAATTCTTAAACCCTTACCTATGAAATCACTTATTTTCTCTCTCTTCATTGTTTCTCTTCTATCATCATGTACTTTCGGGGATCAGCCTACTCCACCTCTATCAGGAGCAGTAGTAGGTCCACAGATCACATCTGGATCAACCCAATTTGTACAACCAGTATCAGTATCAGGACTTCGCAATTAGTACCCTACAGTTCGTTTTATCTCCTTTGTCTATTTTATGAAAAAATATCTCCTCCTCCTTGCTCTTATCGCCCTAGGATGCATGTCTAGTGTATCAGCCTTTGCTGAGAGTGTCACATTTGATGATGGGACGACTTGGTCTTGTGATCAGTCATTTACCCCCGCTCCAGTTCGCTACTGGTACAACTATACTTTTCATGATTCTTGGAACAATCCCACAAATCAGAATACATATCTCAATAAATTTGAGATCCAGTATAAAAGTAAGAACTATCTCTCGGCAGATGGTGTATTTGCTTGGTCGGATGTACTCCGAGCCGCGAACTTTACAGTAGCTCCACAGTCATCTATCATAGCAATCACAACCAACCCAAATTGGGGAGTTACATCCAAGCCAGCAACTCGAGCAGTGACAGGTGGATATGACTTCATGATTGCGTATAAAATCAACTATGACAAGTCTAATAATTATCCAGACGCATCGGATGATATCTCTCATGTAGAGTGTCAGCCATACTATGTGACATCATGTGGTGATGGAGTAGTCGATGCAGGATATGAGACGTGTGACTCTGGTGCAGCCAATGGTACTGTTGGCAGTTGTAACGCTACTTGTGATGGAGTAGTCCCTCCGACTCCAGTAGCCTGAGTCTGCAGTACAACTCTTACTGGTCCTCAGCCAGCTCCAGTCACTGCTGGACTCTGTAATGTAGGATCTCCGGTAGGATTCTCTAGTGTCGGCACTAACCCAATCAACTATAGTTGGTCATGTAGCGGTATCAACGGATGAACAAGTTCTCCTACCTGTACGGCGAGCTATACGCCTCCTGTTCCAGTTTTTGACCTCCGACTCAAAAAATATATCAACAGTGATGATGCTCAGCCCAATGCTCCAGTAGCAGCAAGTAGTGGTAATACGTTCAACTATATTATCCGTGTGACCAATGATGGTCCTGCGAATGTATCGAATACAACGACTGTCACAGATACACTTCCAGCAGGCATCGCTCCCAATGGTACGATATCTGCATCAGGATGGTCATGTAATAGTGCTCCAGTGACTATGAGCATCTCGTGTACTCGATCAGATACTCTCGGTGCTGGTGTCTCATTCCCTGAGATCGTAGTACCAGTCATCGTGACTGCTATCTCTGGTACTATCACGAATACTGCAATTGTCGTCAATCCAGCAGAAAATCCGAATAATCCCAATAGAGCAGTCGATAATACTGACCCAGCAGTGATAGTAGTATCTCCAGTAATCACTTCCGTATTTGATCTCTCTATAAAAAAATATATAGGTAATAATGATGCTCAGCCAGGTTCTCCAGTAGTTCTTTCAGCAGGATCTACATTTACATATGTACTCCGAGTACGTAATGAGTGATCAGGATTGGCATATGGACTCACTACTGTCAAGGATATCCTTCCAGCATGAGTATATGCCGTCGTCAATCCCTCAGGGTCTGGTTGGTCATGTAATCTCGTATGACAGGCAATCACTTGTTTATTTTGAGAAAAAAATGATGCTATCATAGCATGACAATATTTCCCTGATATCACTATTCCAGTACGTCTCAGTAGTATAGTTTCCGGTGAGGCTCTTGTATGATCTATCCGCAACAATGCTGTTGTATACAATCCATATGAGTCACTATCATGCTATGCTGATAGATCTATACCAAGAGGTGATGAGTCAGTATGTGCCCGAGATCCGAAGAATACTGATCCAGCTCTTGTACAAGTAGGTATACCAGCTGATACTCCATTCGTCTCTATCCGCAAGTATGTCAAGACAATCAATGCTCTCGGAGATACTCAGACAGCTCCTGTCTCAGTGGCTCGCGGAGAAGTCTTCAACTACTACTACCAGCTCCAAAATACTGGATCAGTGGCAGCGACTGGTCTCGTTATCAAGGATACCCTCCCATCATATCTCACGTTCTCAGGAGCTATCACTATAGTGAGTTCTACAGGTGTAGATGTCTCAGCAGACTGGACATGTACTCGTGGATCTCAGACATTTTCAGGGGAGACAGTGGCTCGTATCACACTCGTGTGTAGCAAGCTCACTCCACTCCCAGCCAATTCTGGACTCTATACATTCACAGTGCCAGTCGTCCTCGCATCAGGTGCTCCAGTAGGAGTCAATATGCAAAATGTCGTATATGCCTGTGCAGAGAATATGGTCGGCAATCCTACAGGGCCAAATGGCGAGATCATATGTGGCAACATTACACCTCCGCCTCCACCGCCACCAGGGCAGTGTGACAAGACGAATCCTACTAGTCAAAAAGATCCTGCCTGTATCGTGGTTTCTGGAACAGGATTTGACCTCTCTCTCAAAAAATATATCGGTATCAATGATGCTCAGCCAGGATCTCCACTCTCAGTCTCGACAGCTGCCGCTCTCTCCTATGTGATCCGTGTGACCAACTCTGGACCAGAGGCATCATCAGGCGTCACGACAGTACAAGATATCCTCCCAACTGGAGTATCACTCGATGGTGTAGCAACTGGAACAGGATGGATATGTAGTGCATCAGGAGTCACAATCCGATGTATATCATCACTCGTAGTTGCATCAGGATCATCATATCCAGATATCACTGTACCATTCCGTGTGACAGCAACTGCAGGACAATCAGTGACCAATATTGCAGCTGTAGACAATCCTCTCGAGGTCAATCGTTGTATGGCAGATGGATCAGCCCTCCCAGTAACAGCAGTCAGTGTATGTACTCGTGATACTAATAACTCAGATCCAGCAGTACTCACAGTACCTGGAGATGGTGGAGGTGCATCACATGTTGGACCAAAGTGTATCAATGCTATCAAATCATGTGCCCTCTATAATTCTCTCATAGCGTGTGAGGCAGAACTCGGAGTGGGAAACTGTGATAGCTCTGATGCTCCAGGCCAGGCACGATGTGCAGCCAAAACTCTCATATGTAGTGGCCCAGGTGGAGGCGGCGGTGGATGAGGTGGAGGTTGATTTGTTGTAGGTCGATGTGGAGATGGTGTATTGCAAGTAGGCGAAGAATGTGATGTTGTCGGTGCACCATGGTGTAGTGCAAGTTGTAAAATTAATCTCTCTACCAATCCAGGAGCCAATCCGATTACCGATCTCTGGATGACTATACCAGTACTTGCTGGAACTCAGCGTCTCGGATACACTTGGCTCGATGGTACTCCAGGTAAGGTAGCATTCTCAGACAATCGTATGGTTCTCGGTGCTGGTACCAAGGCATTCTCACTCGCTGATACTGTCGGATTCGGTATCCGTACACAATATCGTGTTCCACTCATGATCGAGGCAGATCGCAAGATTTGTATCAAATCTGAGTGAGCATCCCTTAACTCAGAGGAGATCTGTACTACGTTCGGTGCTCATGCAACCAGTAACCAGTTCTGGATTCGACCGATCGATGGTAAGAGGTATGTAGTCCTCGGTCAAGGAGACTTCCAATACCAGACGACTCTCGCATGACCATATAGTGTCGAAAATATCGCCAATCCAAATAGTATAGTTCTCTTCAAATGAGCTACCCAGTATCAAACCAAATTTGGTAATATCGGACCAACACTCAATAGTGCATTCTTCGGTAAATCAACAGGTACTGATGGTACGATCGGACTTTTCACAGATACGGGTATCGATCTCGTCAAGCTCGATGTACGTGTATCAGGAGTGGTAGTATCCTCTATTGGATCTGTATCCAATAGGGCTATCGAAACATTCCTCAATACAAGTCCATTCACAGAATTCCTCGGAACAAGTATCGTCATGAATACATCCACAACATCGAACAATACGACTACCACTCCAGCTCCTGTGATGACTCTCCCTACTCTCGTAGGTGGTACTGCAGGATCAGTGACGAGTGTTGCAGAACTCGAGAGATACGCAGTCAATGGTAACAAAAATATCCTTGCTGTAGCAGGAGATCTCACGATCAACTGTCCAACTGGGTCGACAGTATTCACGATGAATGGTGTGCGTACTGTCATCGTCACAGGCAATCTCATCATCCGTTGCAACATCGCATATGCATCATCAGATACGACATCGAGCTGGGCATGGATCGCCAAGGGTGGAGATATCCAAGTATCGAACGGTACATCACCACTCTCAGCAGGTGCTGTGACCAATCTCGCAGGTATCTACGTCACAGTTGCAGAGGCTGGACGAGGAGGGAACTATACGTATATCCCTACGACCAACAATACGACTCAGGCAATCCTGCGTATCGATGGATCACTCTATGGTAACCCGAAACCACTCTTTGACTCTCGACTCTATGCGAGAGCGACTGGAGCCTATGATATTCTCACGACTGGTACGACGATCTCGTACTCCAACCGTGCTCTCATATCTCCTCCACCACTTCTCTCACAGTATCTGGGTACCTATCAGGTACAGCGAGTAGTACAGTAGCCCAACATTTTAAAAATAAAAATCCCCAATTGGGGATTTTTATTATCTTCTCTGGATACTCTCCTGGAATCTGACGAACTCTGTATAGGTCCATCCGAGCCTATGGAGTCTGCTCGCCAACGGGACTCCGATATAGCGGTAGTGCCATGGCTCGACTCTATACTCGTCGATCTCTACTCACTTCTGGTAACTCTGTGTCCAACCATGGAGATGAGCATTGGCTTGTAGCCATCCTATATATCTGCGGTAGAGCGGATTGGAAAGGAACTCTCTCTCATTGCTCGCATCGAATACGTCTATAGCGAGTCCGAGCTGATGCTCACTGCGACCGGCTGGAGCACAGAGTGAGTCACTACACCGCCCGAGATCCCAGAGCCTCTGCTGATAGGCGGCACTGCGATACCCACTGATGACTGTGAGTGGTATGGCGAATTCTTTTTGGAACTCACTCCCCAGAGTCCAGAGAGCATCACGAGCATCTCGCCTGAGGAGTGAGGAGCGACCTGACTCGTTGATCTGAGACCCAGAGATCGAGACAAGATCTACTGGCGTATATGATCTCTCTGTGAGAGGAGTGGTACGACTGACGAATCTGAGAGTACTCGAGTCATCATAGAATATTGGGAGTCGTATAGGACTCCGCAGGATAAAACGGTGCGATGAAGCAAGCTGTACTCATGACTCAGCTCTGATAATAGGAGCGAGGAGGAGTATACAACCCACGGCGAGGAGGGGACGAAGGAGCATGAGAGGTATGGGGAATTTATATGATCTTTTTCTTTTTCAGGAGCATCGTGAGTATGAGCATGAACGTTGTCAGTCCGATAAATGCACCAATAATCAGGAGTGTATCGAAGTGTCCATCGAGAATATTCATCCCAAATATACCAGTCAGGAGAGTGAGAGGGAGCATAAAAGCCGAGAACGTTGTGAGATATTTGATCGTAGTATTGGACTCTAGTTCGAATATACTCTTGAGCGTATCTTCCATAGAGTCGATATTTTCTTGGAGGAGCTCTATCTCAGAGTAGATCTTGTCGATCTTGTCCTCGAGGTTCTCGAAGTAGAGCTCGACCTCATCTGAGAATCGAGTCTTCATCTGAGCCTCGATCGTACGCAGTACGAGGATCTGAGGTTTCATCATATGCTTGAGTGTGATGATATTTCGCTTGCGAGTCATGATACTACGGATCGTCTCAGTTCCACGAGTCGAGAAGAGCTCTCTCTCGAGTGCCTTGAGATCCCTCGTGAATCGTTCGAGCATACGCATCGTCTTGTCGAGATATGCCTCTATGATAGCATAGAGGAGGAGTGCTGGCGAATCTTTTTTGCCATTTTTGGTATCGGTCTCATATCGCTCATAGAGTCGCTTCATCGTCGAGGACTGGTAGTAGCGAAAACTAATGAGATACTCTCGTGAGATGAACACGTTGAGCTCGTTGGAGATATAGCGTTCTGATCCGGTATCATACTTTGGAAAATGGAGCACCAAGAAAATGTAGTCATCGTATGCATCGAGACGAGCATACTGGTTGGATTCGAGGATTGCATCTCGATCGAGCTCGTGGAAGTCGTACTTGGCGATGATCGCATCGATCTCATCGAGAGGAGGATTGACTCGGTCGAACCAGATTCAGGATGTAGATGGAGTTTTGGTTCGAGCCATTTGATTATTTGATTGTATGGTGCCTCGGGCGGGACTTGAACCCGCATTCTTTGCAGAAGAGGATTTTGAGACCTCCGCGTATACCAATTCCGCCACCGAGGCATACACCGAGATAGTATAGAAAAATGAACCGAAGTCAAAGTGATAAAGTGAGGATTTTCAGTAAAATAATTTGACTATTTTTATTATATATTATAATAGTTCGACTCAAGGTCGAAGTGAACTGAATCTTCCACCTGTCCGCTGTTGTCCCAATTGGGATAAAGGCTAATATATAGGAAAGTTAATGCTAATTTCCACCTTGAGTACCTTATCTTATTTTGCAATATGCGAAATAAGAAGAAATAATCAGCCACCTTAACGGGTGGCTTTATAAATCATTCGACTTTTTCGATTTTTCTATATAATACAATCCTAAAATCCTAAAATTACTCTTCTTGAAATTCTCTCTCGACAACATCATCACTGAATACGAATCTCTCGAAACTGAACTCATGGATCCGACGATCTATGCTGACCTGAAGCGTTTGAAGGCGACCAATCAGAAAAAAAAATCCATCCAGCTCACGGTCGAACTCTATCGTGAATACAAGATGCTCTATGCCAACTATGATGAACTCAAGACCCTCGTCACGGATGAGAAAGATCCAGAGATGCTCGAGATGATGAAGGCTGAGATAGGATCTGCAGATAAGCGTATCCCTGAGCTCGAAGAGGCGATCAAGATCGCCCTCCTCCCCAAGGATCCCAATGATAGCAAAAACATCATGCTCGAAGTCAGAGCTTGAGTCGGAGGCGATGAGGCTGGACTCTTTGCTCATGAGCTCGCTGAAGCATACAAGGTATTTGCTCGCAAGGAGTGATATATCCTCGAAGTCATGAGTGAAGCATGGAACGATGCTGGAGGGTACAAAGAAGGGATATTCAAGATCGAGTGAGGAGCCTGAGCCTATGCTCGGTTCAAATACGAGTCAGGAGTACACCGAGTCCAGCGAATACCCGAAACTGAGAAAAATGGACGAGTTCATACCTCGACAGCTACTGTCGCTGTCATGATCGAGGCTGAGGAGATCGATATCGTCATCCGAGAAGAGGATCTCGAGATCACGGCGTGTCGGGCAAGTGGTGCAGGAGGACAGCATGTCAACAAGACGAACTCGGCTATCCGAGTTGTCCATACTCCGACGGGTGTCGTTGCTGAGTGTCAGAACGAGAGATCTCAGCTCCAGAACAAGCTCACAGCTATATCTGTCCTCAAGTCGCGAATATATGCAATAGAAGAAGAAAAGAAAGCTCAGCTCGAATGAGCAACTCGTCTCGCTCTCGTCGGATCAGGAGATCGTAGTGAAAAAATCCGTACCTACAATTTTCCACAAGATAGACTCACGGATCATCGTATTGGACAAAACTTCTCAAATCTCCCCGTTATCATGATGGGAGATCTCACTGATATCATCGATGCTTGTGCTATTGCTGATCAGACGGCAAAGCTCGAAGCTGCATCAGGGAAGTAGGTTTTATCAGAAAACAAAATTTATATTTGACAAATAAATAAATAAGAGTATAAGGATATCACTTTAACTCATTTTTATGAAAAAAATCCTTGCAGGTTTGATTTCGATCAGCTTCTTTTTGACTATGACAGTCCCTGTCGCTGATGCTGCTGGTCGTATCCGTCGCAATCGTGAAGCGAGCAATATCGTCTATGTCCCTCAGTATATATCGCCAGTCAATCAGACGAGTTGGTACAACAATCCTCAGATCTATGCGACCTCTCAGGGCAGTACCTACTATTTTTCGCCTACATATGTTGCTGGATATACCTACTATACGAGCCCAACTCCAGGATACTACTACTATAGTTCACTCCCATCATCCGCCGTCGTGAGCAATATGACTCGTCAGGGGCACTATCTCTACTCACAGAACTATATAGCGGGATATACGTACTATACGAGTCCCAATGCTGGATACTATTATTACTACAATACGACTACCAACAACAACAGTCCTACTGTAGGTATCAATACCGCATATACACCGACCAACTCGAGCAATCTCATCTGTACTGTCATCAACAATACCTATCAGTGTATCCAGAATAGCTATGGACCAACGAGTTCTACTTATCCTGGATGTTCATCGGCAGATATCATCATCGGAGGTCAGATCTGGGCATCATGTAACGCACTTGATCGCAATGCTGGCTCTACGAACAAGTCTGGATGGTTTTTTGCTGGAGATAGTCAATCAACATTTGTCTCGTACAACGGATCCAATACGACTCTCGAGTGGATGGGTAAGCAGACTCAGACAAGTGCCTGGACTACTGGTCCATGTGCGAGTGGATATCGTCTCCCGACTCGTGGAGAGTGGGAGGTCCTCCAGTCCTATGCTCGAGCCAATAGCTCTACACTCGCGAGTCTCATCTCTCTCCAGTCCAACTGAGCGTATCAGGCGTCTCGTAACTCTGCAGGAGATGTCACGATCAGCTCACGACTAAGCGTGAGTGCTGGATACTGGACATCGACGATGGACTCGAGTACGCCTACAGTGATGCATATCGGATCTCGCTATGCAGGATACAATACGACGGGTACTGACTATGGGTACGTCAACTCATCATCTCAGTGGTCATACACAGATACTGGACTCGAACTCATGAGATCTACTGTTGGCGAGCTTGCCAATGCGAGATGTGTGAGACAATAGTACTAATCATCATTTTTTAATACATATGCAATATTTATTAGATAAACTTAGTATGAGATTACATACAAACTCTCCTGATAAAGAAATTTATTGAGATGAGCAATGATCAGTGGATCTTAAAGATATAATACATAAGGCGAGGAAATATGCTTACCTCATTAAAACATCTACTGGAAGCCTAACTAATCTCTATGTGTGACTTACCTTTAAAGATTGATCTGAACTTATCGCATGATTTTATGCATGTATCTTAGCATGAAAAATTCCTGTTTTTCTTGATCATGAGAACTTCTCAGATTTATGAGATTATTCCTTTATTCTTTCCGACTTCATAAAAGCATCTAGTTCCAATTTGTTTAATGTAAGAAAGTGATTATCATGAATAAGTGCTGATACTAGTTTATCTGCAGATTCAAAAAGTTCGGATGAGGCCATAGTAATATTAACAAGTTGAACTACAATAGGAAAATCAAAGAAAGTTATTTTAACAGAACAAAATTTACATGAAGTTGTAGGGCATTATTCAAAAATTTACTGACTAAATGAATGAAAAGTTATCGCGAGTACCTTACCAAATTACTATAGCTTCACAGTTGTTGCATGAATAATATCATCAATGGCAACTTGAGGCAAGTTTATATGAATTGATGATATAAAAAATACAGTGAAAACTGCATATTTTATAAATAACTATAAAGTTAATGTGGTACTAGGAAATCCTAATTCATTGCTTAAGCTGGCCTTAGAGGCAAATTTTGATATACCAACTGTTGAATTATGTGATTCATGATGAATACCTCTTTCAAGGAAAACTAGATTATTATTTAAAGAAAAGCTATGAATAGCTCTCAGCGAATGATATTGACTAACAGAAACATCAACATTAACTCATTTTAGGAAAAATATAGATGATCAAAGATTTCCTGGGTTTGTCTGACGAAAAATAAATGGTGTGAATACTTTAATAAAGCCAATATTTCCTTGAATTAGTCATAAAATTGGTATTTTGCTTGTATCATGAAGGGTGGTAACGCCATGATATTTATGAAAAAAACATGAATTAGAAAAACACTTTAATCCTTCGATAGCTGCGTTTGAAGATTTCTATAATACTGAAGATGTAGTTTATGAAAATGAACGTGGTAACTTATATATATTAGGTAGATTTTCTGACTTAAGTTGAATCCAATATAATGACTTATTACAATTAGCCTATTATAGGGAGTATGCATATGAGATAGAGAGTGTTAATGAGGTCATTATTCATAAATGAAATGCCTCGTGATATTTTGTTTTTATTTGAATTTGAATCTCAGATCCTGATATCATAAAAGAAAAATTGCAAAAACTGAAAAAGTTATTTAATTTTTCTAGAGAAATTAACTTTTTATTACTTGAAAAAATTCCAAAAAATATAAACTGAAAGCCATTAATCTCAAGTATAATTTCAAAATGTTAATGCAATATCCTTTACTCAATAGGCATAGGTATCCTGATCGTATAGATCATTTTTTAGATGCAAACGAATCAAAATTTTCAAACAAAGTATTAAATCTATACCCAGAGCCATTTCAGCCAGGTTTACAAAAAGAACTTTCACAATATTTATTGAATAATTGATTTCACATTAATCCCGAATGTATATTCCCAACAATTTGAGCAGAAGGTGCAATAGAAAATCTAATAAAATGGTCTGATAAGATGAAATTGAAACCAATAGTGTGTCCACCCTCATTTATTTTATACGAACATTACATTAAAGAGCAGTGATTATGATTAATAGAAGTTCCATTATCCAAAGAATGACAGCTGCAGATAAACTTATTTCAAGAGTTTAAAAATCCATATGAATATATAATATTCATATCTTCACCTTGAAATCCAACAGGAAAAGTGATTGATAAAAGTTCAATTATATTACTTTTGGAGATGTGATTCTATGTTTTAATCGATGAAGCTTATATACACTTTTCATGATTTAAAGAAAGCCTACTTTATCTAATAAAAAAGTTTAAGAAACTATTTATAATACAATCATTTTCAAAATGATTCTGAGTACCATGATTAAGATTATGATATATAGTTTGTAATAATAAAAATTTATTGATTGATAGTGTAAATCCATATCAAATTAGTAATATTGTATCTGAAATATGAAAAAAATTACTTACAAAAACAACAAGGAATCAAGAAAAAATTAAAAGTATCATTATCAATAGGGATAAACTTTGAAAAGAATTAGCTAAATTATATTTTATAGATACTGTAATTAACACAGAGACAAATTTTGTTTTATTCAAACCAAAAGTAGCATATCGATCTAGCTTATTGAAGCATATAAGGACTTATAATATAAGTATACTAGATTTATGATTTTCTAAATGAAAGGTGTATCTAAAATGATTTATTCGTATAACTATCGGAAATAGAATGGAAAATAATATTTTATTAAAATGCCTAAATGAATATAAAAAATAACTTTGTTGTACTCTCATGATCTACCGGATATCTTTGATCTAGCTTAATTATTGAGTTAATCAGCAATTGATATTGAGTAATATGATTGTATAGAACAAACAACGGATTAAACCAGCTCATGCACCACTTGGAAAGAGCGTTGGATTCTAAAATTGATCTTAAGAAATTGTTCCTGCCTATCCATATTGATTTTGAGAAAGATGATATCGTAGATAAGATATCGGGAATTTTTAAGATTTGACTAAACATAAATATTATTTGATTGATTAATAATGCTGCTATTGATAATCAAGATGCTATTACGACTATTAATTTGAAGAAAATAGAAAACATATTTAGAGTAAATTTATTTTGACCTATCTTACTCACAAAAGAGTTCGTCTCTTATAAGGCCATAGAAGAAGAAAAATATTGAGTAGTAATTAATATCTCATCACTACTGGCACAATTTGGAGATACTAATTCAACTTTGTATTGAGCATCAAAATCATGACTTGAATGATTCGGAAGAAATCTCGCAATAGAATTATCATGAAGAAATATCAAAGTCCTAAATATTGAAATTAACGGATTACCAAATGTGCTCATATGAGGAAATACGACTAGCATTAGAGATTTTGATTCAAAAAAAGTAACTAAGAGTGGTACAACTTATTTTGATTTTAATCAGATACCTATTGATGCAAATATATTTGACTATACTAAATTTACAAAACCAATCGTTGAGTTATTGGATAAAAAATGGAATTATATGACATGATCAACTATCTGTATAGATTGATGAGTATCTATTAAACGGTAACTAATAAACACATGTGTTGAATACTTTGATACTATAAGGAAAAAAATCCTAGAATCCCACTAGAGCTATTTAGTGAGTGATTAGGAAATATAAAACATAGAGGACCTGATAATTTTTGAATATTTCAAAATGAAGAAATTATTTTATGACATGCACTTCTTACTATACAATCAGATTCAATAACTTGAAAACAACCGTTCATTTATGGTAATACGGTTATTAGTTTTAACGGAGAAATATTTAATAAGAGTTACCTTGAATCAATACTAATGGATTATTGAGTTTGAATTCAAACTAAAACTGATACAGAAATTGTGGCAAAGATTTTAGATGTATTTTGAAAAGATTGATTTTCTTATTTTGATTGATTCTTCTCTATAGCCTATTATAACAAAAGTAATTGAGATTTCCTTATTGCAAGAGATGTTCATGGTATAAAACCACTTTATTATACAAAAACAATTGAAGAAGAGTTTATTTTTTGTTCAGAAATAAAGGGTATATTACCGATGCTAAAGAAAAAAGTAGATTTTAATTATAACACCCTAATTAAAGCAATTTATTTTCAGTTATGGATGGATCTCGAGGAGACTTATTTTGATTGAATTTTCTCTTTAGCACCATGAATGATATTTAATATAAAAACATGAGAAAAAATTTTCTATGTTCCTAGAACTAATTTGGATATTTCTAAATTAGGCAATAATGAAATTATTGAATTAATTGAAAAAGAATTAAATTTTTCCATAAAGAAGAACATCGATAGTCTATATCCAGTTGCATGTTTACTATCATGATGAATTGATAGTACTATTATAACCAAAGTATTTTCTCAAAGTAATCAATGAAAAGTTGATGCATATACTACAGTCTATAATAGTTGAGATAATCAGGATCTACTATTTGCTGAGAAGCTAGTAAAACAACAAAATAATATTCAACATACAAAAATATTAGTTTCTGAAAATGATTTCAATCTAAAGAATCTGAGGGATGTTACATTCCATATGGAAGAAATTATGTTAGACAAAGTATATATATCAATGTGGATAAATTTTAAGAAAATTTCGAATGACTGATATCGGGTCGTATTAAGTTGACAGGGATCGGATGAATTATGGGCATGATATTATAATACTTGGAATATTTACAAACTTTATGAAGATAATGATATTCTATCAATTGATAAAATCGTGAATTTTTATACTGAATCCTCAGTTTTTAATGAAACCATTCTTAGTAATGTTGTTAAAGATTTATCAAGAGGATTAATTAGTGAACATATATTTAAGTATATATGAAAACCTAATATTAATATAAACGATTGGATTAATTGTGTCTCTCATTTTTCTAAAAAAACAATACTACATAATTTATTATTACAGGAAGATAAGCTCTCTATGGCATTTGGAATTGAATGTAGGGTACCATTTTTAGATACGCAAAGTATATGATTTATCGCAAAAAATACTTCCTGAAAATTTAAAATACTAGACCAAAGAGAGAAATATCCGATTAGGATGATTGCAAAAAAAATAATTTGACAAGAATTTTCGGATAGAAAAAAATATCCGTTTCCTGAGTCACCTACATCTTATAATCAGTTTTATAAGAAACTATTAGAAGAGAATTTCGAGAAAATTAGTAAGTCAAAAATTCTATGAAATGTATTAGACACAAATCAGTTCCATGAAAGAAATTTTTCTGATAAAGAGGTATGGTGGATTATTTCTATTTGGCAATTTGAGGAGTCTTTTACTTCTTACCTAAATTTTTAAAATGAAATTACGAGTAATTACACCAGCACAGTGACTATCCATATTATCTCAAGAAACAATCAGAACTGCAAGAGACTGGTTTGAATCTAATTGATTTTTAGTAGATTTTTGAAAAGCTACATTAAGCTGAGATTCTTCAATTGATTGAAGAATCTCAGATATTCATGATGCATTCAGGGACAAAGAAGTAACACATATTTTTAGCTGAATAGGTTGACATAACTGCATAGAGCTAGTTAACTACATAGATTTTGAATTGATTAAAAATAATCCAAAATTTATTTGCGGGTATTCAGATATAACTATTCTGCTAAATGCGATCTTCGAAAAAACGGGAATAATTACCTATTTAGGTCCTCATTTTTCAAGTTTATGAATTAAAAAATGAAATGACTATACTAGTCAATCATTACTTAATTCACTTAACGGATCGCAAAGGATTTATTATGTTGATTCAAAAGAATGGAGTGATGATTTATGGTATATCGATCAAGAGAATCGGAATTTCTATAATAATTTAGGTTTAGTAATCTTAAATCCTTGAGAAGCAGTATGAAAAATTATTTGATGAAATTTGTCATCTTTAAATTTATTAAGATGAACATCTTATCTGCCGAGCTTTAGTTGAAAAATATTATTAATAGAGGATGCAAGGACATTTGGAGAAGAAAGTTTCAGAGAATTTAAGAGAAATCTTTTTTCTATACTAAATGATACTAACGCTTCCAATTTAGCATGAATTATCTTTGGCAGATTTCAATTAAATGATGGATCTAGTATATCTGATGTAAAAGATATTTTACGTAATTTTCAATTTACTACTACTATTCCTATAGTATATGGTTTCGATTCTTGACACACTACTCCAATATTTACTATCCCTATATGATCCCATGTAAATATGAATACTTACGCAAAAAAAATTTATTTCGAATTACTTTAAGTCTTTCTCAGTATCCCCTCGATACTCTGCTCATTTTCTGCTGGATGCCTGAGTGCCTCCTTGATCCGATTCTGGAATCCAGGAAGTCTCTCCCCATTCGTGAGGACATCAGGTGTACCTCAGAGTTTTATGAGTGATCTTTCTAGGATATTTTTACTCATAGGACTCAGTGCTTCTCAGAGTTGTATCTGATTTGATGGGGTTCTATCTTTATTCACGAGCGATATGATACGATCGAGAACTTGTTGAGAATTTGATCCCATACGATCGAAGTAGCTATCCGTGAGCCAGTCGAGATTATCTCTTACATTTTTATCCCAGAGGAGTGTATTATTTTGAGGATTTTCTTCTTCTAGAGTAGCTTTTTCTTGTATTTTTTGGAGTGATTCTATGATGGTAGTCATCCGAGTGAGAGCTCATCTGATACCTCCTATATCAGGATCGAGAGGGTTGCTCATAGTTTTGTCCTGTATGACTTTCTCGAGGCGAGCTTGCTCCATACGTAGTACGCCTGATGCTGTCTCGACCATAGTTCGCGAGAGTCTCGCAGAATCAGGACTTCTGAGACTGATATGAGAGAGAGTATTGTCGAGCATCCCTCATACTCCTGGGGAGGTGATATCACTCCCATCTCCCATCTTACCACTGAGTAGCTCCTTCGTATCTCGAGATATAGCTGGCACTATCTGAGCTACTGTATTTCGCTTGGTATCATTGCGTTCTCGAGCGAGATCTATGACAGTAGGCGTGATCTCACGAGAGATCGAGAGAGTCCTACTCTGTACTCGTTCTCTTGGTGGCATAGTGGTTGTTTCTAGTATCTTGACTTCTCATCGATCGTTTTGGAATGATATAGTACGCTCTCGTGGATCCCATATGACTGACTTGCTGTATCACTCGTTGATGAGAGATGCTCATCGGGTATTGATGGTATCACGAGCTGATCCGAGAGCGAGTGATGATGTAAGTTTCTCGAAATCTGTGATACGAGGTCGTATGAGTGTATCGGAGAGATTGTTGATAGAATTCTGAAATATCCTAACATCATCTGCTGAGAGCTTCCCAGATATATCCTTTGCATGAGTGACATAGTAATCAGCAAGGAGGATATTGTTGTATTTTCCTGACTTGATATCATCAACACTCACTCACTGGAGTTCTGATATATTTTGTGCTGTTTTCTGGAGTTCGCGAATATCAGGTTTTGGGACTCCATTTATTTTTTGGAGAGCGTCGATCTGAGATTTGAGCTCTTCTTCTTTTTTAATTACCTCTTTATTTCATTCGATAGCTGCTTGAGTTCATTTATCTGTATTTTTGCCTTCTTCGATAGCTGCTTGAGTTCATTTATCTATATTTTTTTCAGTTTGATTCGCCACTTCTTTCATTCATTTTCTCCATTCCTGATATGATTTGGTTTCTATTTTAGTGAGATTATCCAACACATCATCTTTCTTATCTGATGGTAATCGAGCAATTTCCGCAAAGCTCATCTTTGATCCATCCTTGAGTATTGCCTCTTGTCAATAGC
>JAYSSB010000035.1:0-2024 GCA_043720755.1 Candidatus Altimarinota bacterium
CTCCTATGTGCTACGCTCATAGGAGTGCTATATAGGTAAGGGGTTTTTTGTAGGCAACTCTCTGAGCGAGAGAGATGAGCTGTTGGATCGACTGAGAAAAAAAGAAACGAAATGAGAATGAAAATTCTGCAATTTCGGGAGAAAATATAGTTTTGCCTGAGTTACCGAGAAGTGAGAATATATCACTACGAATCGTCTGAGCGAGAGACTGACTGGTACGAGAGAGGGATGAATACATCAATTATTTTTAGGAATAAAGCTCGACTCCAAGTCATCAAAAGTAAGAACTCTGAGATCCTGAAGGAGCATATCGCCGACCATCAACCGAACAGATTATATCATACTTTAGTCAGACTTGTCGAGCAAATTCTATTGACGAGTATATATTATTTGTTCATAAAAACGGAAAAATCAACTTTTTATAGGTTTTTGTATCATATATCTAGACCAATTCATGAGCAATCTGCTAGCATCTCATAGCCAAATATACTGATATAGATTCCCCTATAGGCGTCGTATAATATGCAAAAAGTAGAAAAATACAAAATAAAATTGCAAAACAGAGGGTTTTTCATATACTTCTCTGGCTTTTTCGCGAAAGCAACCTATTTGGCGGCTGTAGCTCAGTTGGTTAGAGCGTCGGACTGTGAATCCGAAGGTCGTGGGTTCAAGCCCCATCAGCCGCCCCATCTATTTTTTAATTTTTTATCTCTTATGTCAGATTTCGCAAAAGATCTCGCAACCGCTGCACCTATCCAATCCTATAAGGTAGGAGAAGTCGTAGCTGGTACAGTAGTAGTATCCAATCAGAAGATGATCCTCGTTGACCTCGAAGGTCAGTTCACAGGTATCATTACCGGAAATCATATGACCTCATCTACTGAGGATACATCTATGATCGCTCCAGGGAGTCGTATCGAGTCCATCATCATCGGTGATGACGCTCATAGTGGTCTCATCCACCTCTCTCTCCGCAAGGCGAGTCAGGCGAAGTTGATTGAGAAGCTCCACTCCAATTTTGACACCAAAGAAATCATCACCGTCATCCCAAATGAAGCCAACAAGGGGGGTCTCCTCATCGACCTCGATGGGATCAAGGGATTCATCCCAGTATCTCAGCTCACTCCAGCTCACTACCCTCGTGTGGAGAATGCCAATCCAGAGAAGATACTGGAACAACTCGGGAAACTCGTGGGCAAGCCGTTCCAGGTTCGTGTACTCAACGTCGATCCATCAGGAAAGAAGATCATCTTCTCAGAGAAGGCAGCGATCGAGGAGCAACGAGCACAGTCTCTCCAGACGATCAAAGTCGGAGACGTCGTCGAGGGTGTCGTATCAGGTATCCTTACGTACGGACTTTTTGTCTCATTCCAGGGTATCGAGGGACTCGTCCACGTATCTGAGATCGACTGGGGTCATGTGAACAATCCTCACAAGCACGCCAAACTCGGAGACAAGGTCACAATCCAGATCATCGGTATAGAAGGAGAGAAAATCTCTCTCTCGATCAAGAGACTCAAGGCCAATCCATGGCAAGTCCTCTCAGACAAGTATCAAGTCGGTGATATCGTCGAGGCTCCTATCCTCCGCCTCTCACAATTCGGTATATTTCTCGAGCTCGATGGTGGAGTCTCAGGACTCATCCATCTCTCTGAGATCACCACTGAGATGATGGACGGTATCGAAGGCAAGGTCCATGCTGGTGAGATGATGAAGGCTCGTATTATCACATTTGATAGTGTAGGAAAGCGTATCGGACTGTCTCTCAAGGCACTCGATCCCAACTATGTACCGAGTGATACTCCTGTCGTCATCCCCGCTGAAGCTCTCGAAGCATAGTTGCATATATATGAATCCCTCTTTCGAAATTTCGAAAGAGGGATTTTTCAAAATAAATTTGATTTCTTATTCTTTATGTCTATAATTCGCCTACTTATCCAAAGTAAGGAACATGCATCCATAGCTCAATTGGAAGAGTAGCGGTCTTCGAAACCGTTGGTTGTAGGTTCGAACCCTACTGGGTG
>JAYSSB010000036.1:0-2019 GCA_043720755.1 Candidatus Altimarinota bacterium
TGATATATTCCAGTGTATCGAGATTTAATTATCTGTCAACCACTCATGACCAAACAATTCATCGTACAAGATCCCTACTTCGACCGAGCAAAAAAACTCGGATATAGGGCTCGTAGTGCGTTCAAACTCCTCGAAATCCAAGAAAAATACCATGTGATACAACCAGATATGAATGTACTGGATGTAGCTGCTGCTCCTGGGAGTTTCCTCCAAGTGATAGCCAAGATCATCAAACCAGAGTACAAAGCTGTCGGAATAGATATCACCAAGATTGATCCAAATTTTGGTCATAGCAATATCCATCTCCTCCAGGAGAGTATATTCGAATACGAAAAAATCCGTACCTACCTCGATACGCTCTCTATCGGAAAATTTGATCTCATCACCTCCGATATCGCTCCATCGACTACGGGGATGACCTGAGTCGATCAGTATAGATCAGTAGAGCTCAATCTCGCGATCCTCGATGTTGCCAAGGTATTCTTGAAAAAATGAGGCAATCTCATACTCAAGGTATTTGTCGGGGAAGATGTCAACGATCTGATGTGACCACTCAAAGAAAACTTTGGTAAAGTCAGTAGATTCAAGCCAAAGGCGTGTCGAGAGAGGAGTTTTGAGGAATATTTTGTCTGTATGGAAAAAAAAGACTAATCCTATAAAAATAAAAAAATCCCTGATCGAATTCTCGATCTGGGATTTTTCATGACAACATATATCTATTTCGGTTGTCCTCCAAGAAAGGTCTTATATATGAGTCGTGAAACTTCGGTACGCGATATATTGGCATTTGGCTCATATGTCGTTTTGGTTTTTCCTGAGATGATTTTTTTATTTTTGAGTCATTCAATATATGGGATAAATACACTATTTTTTGGTATATCAGCGAATGATGAAGTTATTGCCTTAGTATCAGGGAGTTGTATAGCACGAGCAAGTATCTTCGCTGCCTCTGCTCGAGTGATCGGTGAGTTCGGACGGAAGTCGCCATCTGCATATCCATTGATCCATCCGTTTTTGACGGCATATGTAATATACCCAGCATACCAGAGTTTGCTATCTACATCTGGAAATCCTGTCTTGACTCCCATATACTCATAGCGACATGAAAGGGATCTCACGAGCATCTTGATGAACTCGGCTCGAGTAACGGAACGAGTCGGCTCAAATAATCGATCATTGAGAGCGATAGCTGATCGCCGGTATGCAGTGAAAGTAGCACCGCTCGCCTCTTCACCCTGTTCGAGTCCCCGAAACATCAATACAGAACGGATATCTTCGGCGAAATCAATATTAGAAATATCTGTTGCTTGGAGAGAAGATTCATCATACATCTTCACGATACGAGGACAGACGTATTCTGTGACTCGATCCTTGAGCTCATAGACCGGATAGGTTGTTCCAGCCAGCTTGGCTACGAATGATATATTGTTATCTTGAGCCGAGAGGATAGCTAGTGTCGATGGTGATTCTACAAGGAGTAGATTTGGAGCTTTTTGGGTATTTATTTTTGGGAGCTTGGTCGGTGTAACCACTGGAACGATTGGGTTGATTGGAATAGCGGGAGCGATGACTACTGGAGTAGGAACAATAGATGGAACACTAGGGCTAGCTCCTCAACTCGTTGGTGAGTAGAGTCTAAATCCGATTATAAGTGGGGTCGCATCAATATTACCAACTGAATCGATCGATCGCACTCGTATGATATGTACTCCATCAGTCGTAAATGTATAGGTATACGGAGTAACACAGACAGTATACGCACCTGCATCAACAGAACACTGGAATATAGAACCTGTCTCAGTACTCGAAAATCCGATAGCAACACTATGAGGAGAGAGGATAATAGATCCAGAAAGTCCTGTAGGAGCAGTGGCTAATAGCTGTGTATCAGGACGGGTCGTATCTATAGAGAAGATCGGTACTTGCCCTAGACTCGTATTCCCTGCTGGGTCTGTGGCCGTGATGGTGAGAGCGTGAGTCCCATCTGAGAGAGTGGCAGTGATCGTAAGAGAGTAGGAA
>JAYSSB010000037.1:0-5638 GCA_043720755.1 Candidatus Altimarinota bacterium
GAATCTAAAAAAATCACGATATGGAGTGATCGGAGATCCTCATCCACCACCTCCATGACCATCGATCAAGAGTGATCCAAATATAGGATTGACGATCATCTCTCCTGTGATTGTTACGAGTATGAGTGATTGCATCTGTCTCTTCATCCCGACTGTACCGGCTGTTGGAGGATTGAGATTGCGAAATATCAGTCCAGCGTAGTGTCAGCCTGGCTGTGCACCGATGGGCGATCGCACAGTATAGATCATCGTATAGCTACTGCGAGGTGCTATAGAGAATGCTCCAGTATTGGCAAATGTGATCCACGTCGAGAGATGAAGGGGATCTCCTGAGCCACTATGAGGCCTACATACTGGTGTACCGAATTGGTTGGAACTCGTACAGTCCTCAGCACCCATCTGAGCAGGATAGGGGATATCTGAGTTATTGTATAGAGTTACGGATCCTGTGACAGTAGCTCCTGGATCGAGAGTGAGCTCTTTTTTGATTGGAGTGATCGCGAGATCGAGTCTATCTCAACTTCATAGAGCCCATACGTTTGATACCATGAGCCCAAAAACGAACAGAGAAAGAAGTATTTTTTGCATAAAAAATATATAATATGGTTTAATATATCTATCCTCATACAAAAAGCAAAAAGTCCCAACAATATTGTTGGGACTTTTTGAACCTTTCTAGTATATTAGAAGTTACCAGTTACAGTAACTACGACTACATCATTGTAGTTACCAGCTGCAGACTGAGCATTTGGCTGAGCTGATACCGTGAATGAAAAATCATCAGTTGTTCCTGAGAGTGGCTGAGGCTTGTTCGATGTATAGACAGTGTGTGAAGTAGTTGTATCGCTGACTTCTGTATTGAGAGCAGCTGTCTGGACGAATCCAGTGACAGTTGAGTCGGTAGCAGCTACGATAGCTGAACCAAACTTGTAGCTATCTGCTGATCCATCTGCTACGAGATTGTTGATAAACTGTGTTGAATCTACAGTATTTTTGAGTCCACCATTGGTTGACTTAGCAGTTACAGATGCACCGTTGACAGCATTTGTACCGATTTCGATATTGACAGATCCACTTGAGTATCCAGCTGCAGAGAGATCGCCGAGATCGATAATACCACTTCCTGTGATCGTCATATTGAGTGTTGGTTGGATCTTGGCCTTGATGACAAGTCCGTTGATCGTACCAGTTGCTGTACCTGGGAAGAGATCGTTCCATACGACAGAACTCGTGAGTCCACCGCTGCCTACGACACTACCAGTACCAATATTGGTAGCTGCACTGACTCCTGATACGAGCACCATGCTCGCGAGGAGAGCTCATGCTATGAGCTTATTTGTATTTGTTCGCATATGTATAGGGGTTAAAAAATAATATGCCCCTATACAGTAGCATATTATTTTTTATTTGTCAAAAATTTGAACTCTTTTCTAAAATATGATTAGATAATCATCTCGAGTACTTGAGTTTTGAGTCCCTGAGCTATATCTCTCGTCTTTTGCATACCATCGATTTCGATTGCTCGATGTTTTTCACTATGAAATACTCCAGTATATGTATCGATGATCTGAGATTGTGTCTTTCTGATAAAATTTTTCTTGTCCTGACGAGTCATCTTTTTCCCATCTGGTGCATACACCAAGGTATTGATAAAATGAAGAGTCAAAAGTGTTCCATCCATTTTATCTTTTTCTCATTTTTTGAGGAGTCTTTGTTTTTCTTTCCACGCTCTCTTGGTCAGGCGAGTGAGAGATGTCTCTGAATCAACAGTGATATGTATAGTATGAGCTCGGTCGAATAACTCCTTATATATACTATTTCTCCACCAGAGGAGACCAGTTCTGAGCTGATCCTCAGTCATACCGATCATGAGTCCACGTACGATCAGTGTCTGGAGTCCACGGTCGAGTATGACTATATGTCCACGCTTCATCGCTGGAATCACTTCTCGCTCTATACGATACAAGAGATCAGCTGATTGCATGAAGAGACTTGTCTCAGGGAGGATACGTTCGTCGAATTTTTTGAGAGATTCGTTCGTCTGGAGGAATTCCCCGAGTATAGGAGCTGTCTTCCATGAGCTCACGGTCACTGTATGTCACTCTCGTTCGAGCATTTTTTTGAGGGTTTTGACTTGGGTAGTCTTGCCTGAGCCATCGGCTCCTTCGAATACGATGAGAGTACCAGGGAGAGCATGACAGTTACTGATATTTGGACGCATAGTGATAGATTATTTGATTTTGGATAGTATCTAGTTGATATGAGTAGTATTATACTTTGCTCGAGTGGATTCCCATGAGTTGTACATCATACTTTTTCTCAAAATATTTGGCAATCTCAGCAATGAATATAGGAGTCGTCTTGTACACTGGTGCAGTACCATCGATGACATGCATTCCATTTTGTTCTGCGAGGATATCGTATCCTTCGATGACTTTTGTTTGGAATTTTTTGAAACTGTCGATGATATTATCACTATAGCGTACATCCATACCTGCTTCATAGTGTTTGAGTGGATTGCGACCGATGGCTCGCTCAGCTGCTGTCTCGACGGCAATACGAAAATAAAACGCAAGATCAGGAACAGGGAAATAGAGATCATAAAACGGTTTCAAATGTTCCATACGTACCCCACGAGCATATCCACGAGCGAGTGCTGTATACATATAGCGATCACAGAGGACCACCATACCAGCCTTGAGTGCTCCACGCATCTCTGTGAGATATCTCTCGATAAAATCAGATGCATAAATAGTATCAAATACTGCAGCAGGCATATGTATATCAAATTTTTTGAATTTTTTTTGCATCTCATGCATCTTGATAGACGAGTTCCAGATGCTATGTACACAGAAAAATCCATTGGATTCAAGAAGATTCTTGGCGATCAAAAGTTGTGTAGACTTACCTGATCCATCAGATCACTCTACGATAATGAGAGTACCAGGACGTTCCTCGGTAGAGAAAAATATATCCTGTTTTTCGAGTGATTTTGGTGTATTCGTTTTGGTAGTTTTCTGTTGCACTGTAGTCATAGGGTGTATAAGAATATGATTCAATATACTCTATATGACTTATAGAGTCAAAAGAAAGTGTTTTTTTCAACTTGATATATTTTTAATATATTGTTCTGATATGTACGCAATTCTATATTTTTTTGTATTGTATATGACTCCTGCAAAATACCGATAGATATACCTATGTATGTATATTGTATAAGAAAAATAAATCCAAGAGAGATCGTGGATTCTCGTGGGTTGTAGCGAGTGAGTCTATCAGACTATCACATCTGAGCATATCAATAGATGAGAGATATGGATACACTCACCTGAGTATCTCTATTGCCTCTCTACTTGTAGGCCTAGCATCATAGAGGATGCGAGCTACTCATATGTTATCGCCTTGGCGATAGAGTCTGACTATATCAGATACTATCTGAGTCGGTCATAGAGATGCATATGTCTCTACGAGATTGATACTACGAGATCTGATCGTTTCGAGGAGTATATTCGCATTCTCTACTTCCATGAGTATCACTGCGTACACTGGACACTCTTCGAGTGACTTGAGGAGAGCATTCTGAGCACCGAGAGTTGCCGTCCCGAACCCTCTGAGTATGAATATGTTTTTTCAGCTATAGGGCATGAGATCGATATCAGATATACACTTTCTCACGATTTCTATGCTGAATTCTTTTTTATCCTCGGGGATCTCATATATATGGACGTATGAGAGGCTCGCATCTATGATATCCTCATAAGAGATCATATGGATCCCCGTGATCTCTGATATGAGAGAGAATAGACTCATCTCATCGATCATTGCTGGAGTACTAGACTCGGTGGATCTGATAGATGATGCATAGATGCTGAGAAGGGGTGTGGACATGGGAGTATTGTACTTGTAATCCGTATATTTTTCGTATAATCATTTCTATATTTTTGAGTATATACATTGCTCTATTTTTCACAAGTATTCTCTCTATGCGTGCTCGTCTCCTCGCTGTACTCATCCTCATAGTACTCCTCGCTATACCAGTATGAGTCTACTACTATCTGACGAATCAAGAGATAGCTATACTCACTGTATCTACAGCAACTGGATCAGCATTCTCAGTAGAACTCGTGTGATCATGGGATATCGATGGACTCCCTCTCGCTGATCGAGCTCTCTCATATCGACAAGACTGTGTATGAGTATGTCAGATATGACCTATCCTCCCCGCTCGATATAATCTGACACTATCGAGTTCTGGTCAGATCGATATCCGTGACAATATAGTCATCAATACTGGAGACAAACTGTCTCGATCGTATACCCTCATCGAGGATATCAGATTCATCCGTATCGATCCAGTCGATATCTCGAATATAGCATCCGGATCAACATGGCATATCCGTACGAGCTCTGGGAGCTATGTCGCTGAGTGAGACTCGCTCATCGAGGATATCAGATTCACTGATGCGATCGACCTCTCATCAGATATCAGACTCGGATATATCGATGCTAGAGATACTATGAAGCTCTCTCTTGGGAACTTCCCACTTGGACAATCTGTACTCATCAGGCTCGACCGTAGTAGTGGGATATCGAGTGTCGTGCGTAGTGGTATGGATATATGAGCACTCTTCCTCTATCGAGGTCGACCTGCCTATAGTAGTTCAGTGTGAGATATATTCTCTATTCTAGATTAGTATGATATTCGATACACATGCACATTGCTACTGGGATACTATACTCCCTCATCTCGATGAGATCGTAGAGAATATGAGTCAAAAAGGAGTCACCAAAGCGGTACAGATCGGCTGCGATATCGAGACGTCTCAGCAAGCGATTGCTCTGGCTCATAGATTTCCGGGTATTTTTTATGCGACGATCGGGCATCATCCAGAGACAGCACAGCATCACAAGATATATGATAGTCAAAAGGAGATAGGAGAATTCGAAAAACTGGTTGCTGAGAATAGAGATGTCATAGTTGCAATAGGGGAGACAGGATTCGATCATCACTATCTCGATAGGACAGAAGGTGGAAATATTGCTATCGATATGAGCTCACTCTCATCTACAGCGAAACAACAGATAGAGAATCAGAAAGCATGGTGGCTCCTACAGTGGGAACTCGCCAAGCGATATGATCTCCCACTCGTCATCCATACGCGAGATGCAAGAGATGAGACGGCGGATTTCATGATCGAGAATGATATCAATCGAGCCGTGATACACTGCTATAGTGAGGATCCAGAGTTTGCTCAGCGGCTCATGGATTTCTCAGACGAGATATATTTTGCATTCGGAGGGATACTCACATACAAAAAATCTGAAGATGTACAATCAACGGCTCAGATGCTCCCACTCTCTCGTATCCTCCTCGAGACAGATGCCCCGTTCCTCTCGCCACAAGTAGTCCGTGGTAGCGTCAATGAACCAGCCAATACTCGATATATCCTCGAAAAGCTCTGTGAGCTCAGAACAGAGTCTCCTGAGGAGGTCGAGCGAGTGATATATGAGAACTCACTCAGGTTCTACGGGATCAAAGCATAGAAAAATCCATCCGAATTCGGATGAATTTTTTTAGTGATGCCCATGATCATGCCCGCCTCATCCAGAATCAAATAGTCACATAAATATAGTACTA
>JAYSSB010000038.1:0-5630 GCA_043720755.1 Candidatus Altimarinota bacterium
GTAAAGCTTGAGTAACTCTTCACAACTATAATTAAAATATGAGATTTCAGCACCAGTAAAATGGTTTCTTGAGAATTTTTTAAGTTGCTCAATTTTTGAATTAAATGCTCAATTTATCTCTATATTCTCTGCATATGAGCAATAATTATAAGTAACTTTAAGCTTCCCGCCTCATCATAAACACTTCTTCCAAACCTCTCTTGCAAGTAAACTTTTATCGATAAGATCAGAATTAAATCTAACAAGAAGAGCATCTTCACTTTTCTCAAGATTAAAAAGCTCCGGTAATGTCGTTAATAGTCGATCGATTGTCAGTTCTTTGAATGAATTTTCTTTTTTACATTGCGAGATCATTATTTTCACAGTAGTCTTTCTAGTAAATTTTACATCTTCAAGATCATCAATTGTTGTTAAATTTACATCATCCACTAAAACAATAAGTGAATCTATTCAGCCATCATTTCAGCCATCAACAATAGAGTCTTTTATATCCTCGAAAGTAAGATCTGATGATTTTGTAACTTGCGTTAAAGTAAATAATTCAAATATCTCACTGTCGTTAACTTTTAGCTCGTTCTCTCTCTTGTATTGATCAAGACAGCCATTTAATATAATTTTATTATTACTCATTTTGTAAGGATTATTATGACTTTCATAGTATCTCTTTTTTAGCTTCCTTTGCAATATTTTTTCACAAAATCCATGCTCCTAAAATGCACTTTTTTAATCCCGCCTTAACCTCCCTCTTGTATACTCTAGTATATTCACTATAATCAGTCCATGAAAATACTCGTCATCGAAGATAATACGACTATCGCTGAGAACATCTCACTCTATCTGACTGCCAAGTGATATAGTGTGGATATGGTTCATGATGGAGAGCGAGCATTTGATATGATACGTACTGGGAAGTACGACTTCCTCATCATCGATCGGATGATCCCTCGTATCGATGGGCTCGCACTCGTACGGATGATCCAGTCTCGTGGTATCCATATTGCGTTCCTCTTTCTCACGGCTCTCGGCAAGCAGGTTGATCGGATCGAGTGACTCTCACTCGGAGCTGATGACTATCTCATCAAGCCGTTCGATCTCGAGGAGCTCCGACTCCGCATCGATAATATATGGAAACATCGATGAGGCGGATGACTCCATACCTCATCTACTCGTATTCTCACACAGTGAGATATCTCGATCGATCTCGATGCTGAGCGAGTGATGCGAGATGGATATCAGATCGATCTCTCTCCCAAGGAGTACGCTATCCTCGCTCTCCTCTGGACCAATCAGGGCATGATACTCTCTCGTGAGCGGATATATGAGGATCTCTGGGGAGATGAGAGTGACCTATTTTCGACTGTACTGGATACGATCAACGTTCATATTGCACATATTCGCAAGAAGATCGGAACCGATATCATCCGTACGGTCAAACTCTCCTGATATATCATTGATAATCCATAAAATCGCATATGCACTTCACGACCCGTACCAAGATCACATTCCTCTTCACACTCATCGTCATAGCGATCATATCTACACTCGATGTGATCATATTCCGTGCTGCTGATCATGCCTGGCAAGAGAACAAAAAGGCATACATAATGAAAGTCATGAAAGCGATGTATACACCTGATCAAGCAAAAAAAGAACTCGAACATGTCGAGATCCAAAATAACTCAGGAGAAGTGACTCATAGGCAATGAGTATTTCTCGAGATCACAGGGTCAGTAGCACCGGTATCTTTTTGGTCATTTCTCCGTAGCGATACACTCGAGTCAGGAGGCAAGAGCTACGTCCTCGCAACAGAGCAGAGATGAGATCTCTCGATCACGACCGCTGAGGACGTCACCCCTGAGATAACTATGCGAGATGAGACGATCCATATGGCTCTCTGGACGTCACTATTTGGGATATTCCTCACACTGATCATCGGATATATATTCTCAGGATATATCCTGCGTCCGATCAGGTCTCTTCATCGAGCTGCTGAGGATTTTTCTCTGGAGAAAAAATCAGATACCCACCATACCGGGATCATCGGGCATAGTCGAGATGAGGTCGTGATGCTCGCTCGATCTCTCGAATCTCTTTTTGATCGTGTCAGGTCTGAGGCGGACAAGCTCGAACAATTCTCTGATGATATCGCTCATGAGATCAAGAACAAGCTCTTCTCCATCGGGAGCTCTCTCGATGTCGCTCTCCATACAAAGCATCGAGACATCGGTATTGCAAAGGCTCGGAGCATGCTGCAGGAGCTCTCAGAAGTCGTAGATGCTCTCCTATCCTTCTCACGCAATGGAGAAGGGAAGATGATACCAACTGATATCTGATCCCTCATCCTCTCGCATATCGACTCGAGTGATGATCGTATCTCTCTCGATGGAGATCTGATACTCTCGGTCTATCCTGAGCTCTGGATGACCGCTCTCGGCAATATCATCTCCAACGCTCAGAAATACACTCCACCTGATGGCAAGATCAGTATCACTCTTTGGGATGACGGTATCGAGATACGAGATACTGGTATCGGCATCGCCAAAAATGATATCCCTCATATATTCGATCGTCTCTGGAAATGAGATACTGCTCGTGCATCAGGATCAGGCTATGGTCTCGGACTCTCGATCGCCAAGCGGATCATCGAGGATCTCCATCATATGAGACTCTCAGTCCAGAGCACAGAGGGGAAGGGAACAAGTTTCTTTATCAAGACTGTGGAGTCTTAATCCTTCGTTAACCCACCATACATAGAGTATATTTTATCTAATATTATTCTCTATGATCACACTACTCGTCTCATCTTTTTTCGCTGGAGTCCTCACGATCCTCGCTCCATGTGTCCTCCCCGTCCTCCCTGTCGTCCTCGCAGGATCTGTCAGCGAGAGACAGAAGTGGTATCCCTATCTCGTCACACTCTCACTCGCAGGATCGATCGTCCTCTTCACGATACTACTCAAGGCATCGACACTCTTCATCGATATCCCATCATCGTTCTGGAAGTATCTCTCCTGAACTATCCTCATCACACTCGGCCTCATCTATATATTCCCACATGTATGGGTATGGATAGGATCTCGACTCGGATTCGGACGATCGGGGGTCACACTCGATCACACTCAGGATATCGGATCTCCTGTCATGAGAGCTATCGCAACTGGTGCTGCACTCGGTCCAGTATTCTCGACCTGCTCGCCGACATACTCACTCCTCCTTGCGACGGTATTCCCAGTATCGTTCATTGCTGGTATCGGCTATACTACCGTCTATGCACTCGGACTCGCACTCATGCTCACGATCATCGCGATCGGAGGGCGTAGTATCATCGCGAGATTCCGTGGGATCGCAGATGAGAGATGATGGTTCAAGCGTATCCTCGGAGTCGCATTCGTGCTCATCGGACTCGCTATCGTCTCCGGTCTCGACAAGCAGATCGAGTCCAGGGCCCTCGATATCTGGAATCCATCATCCCTCGAAGAGTCTCTCCTCGACACCCTCATGCCACGCAAAGTTGTAGAGAATGCACCCATGATAGTACCCCCTATCATACCTACTGGAGTATCTATAGATCCAAAATCAGAAACCTCCTTGACTGTAGTAACTCCCACAATAGTAGAGAAGACTCCATCTCCAACATCAGTCTCACTCACTGTACCAACTCCTGACAAAATCATAGTTCCAACTCCCCCAGTAGTACCAAAAATAGCAACTCCTATAGTTCCGACAGCATCTATCGTCCCAGTGCCTGAGTTCTCTATCCAGAGTCCGTATAGAGCTCCTGAGCTGAGTGGACTGACTGAGTGGATTAACTCAGATCCACTGACTCTATCGAGCCTGCAGTGACAAGTGGTAATCGTCGATTTTTGGACATTTGGCTGTTCGAACTGTCAGGCAGTCCTCCCACGTATCCAGGCACTCTATGCCAAGTATAGATCTCAGTGACTCGTCGTGATCGGTGTCCATGCCCCAGAGTTTGCCTATGAGCAAAAGTATACCAATGTCTTCGCAGCAGTCAAAAAAGCATGACTCACCTATCCTGTTGCTCTCGACAATGGATTCTCTACGTGGAATGCGTATGATAACCAGTACTGGCCAGCGATGTATATCATCGATAAATCTGGAAAAGTCAGGCACACTCACTTCGGTGAAGGGCAATATCAGGAGATAGATGAGATTGTGGGGTATTTGCTCTGAGAAAAATAATTTTTTCTTTTTTCTTAATCCTCCCTTAATCTCTCATCATATACTCGTAAGTATGGAAACTTCTCCATACTTATTTTTTTATTTTTCTTTTTATGAAAAGTGCTATGATCTCAGTCCTCCTCGTAGGACTCACTCTCGTCTCAGGTGTATCGGCTATGACTATGACGGATGGTGCCATGATGAAAGATGACAAGATGATGTCTGGAACTATGGATAAAACCATGATGAAAGGCGATACTATGATGATGTCTGATGACAAGATGATGATGAAGAAATCTCCAGCATCACTCGCAAACTCTATGGGATATTCATGGGGAAAAGATCGTACAACTCTCGCTACCAAAGCTGGCATCGTAGGATACCGTGGTACTGCTAAGCAAAATCTCGCTATCCGTACATACCTCATGGGTATGATGAAGGATAAAATGGCTATGACGGATGGTACTATGATGAAAGATGACAAAATGATGAAGGATACTATGGCAAAATAATCTTTTCGAAGATTTCCCTCGAGAGAGTAATACTCTCTCGGATGAAGTTTTCTACTTCGTTTATCGCTACCCTTTGTATTATGAGCCCTTTGGTCTCTTAATTCTGTATTCCATTCGTAGGATAAAAATTCGTTCCACTCTTTTTACCTTCTCACTCCATTTGAATTATGAAGATACTCATTGCCCTCGAAATACTCACGACTCTTGCCTCATGTACTATGTCAGGTAATCAGACTCCGACTCCCGTTGTTCCAGTCAAGCAGATGACTCCAGATATCATGATGCCAAAAACAGAAACTATGCCAAAATCGGATACCATGATGAAGGGTGACAAGGTGATGATGGATACTGGCACAATGTCAAAAGAGTCTATGATGAAAAGTGATACTATGACCGGTAACGCTATGAAAAAAGAAGAAGCAAAGATGATGAAACCTACTGGATATATAGGCTACGATGAAATAAAAGTGAAGGATGCACTCGTAAAGGGACAGAAAGTTGCACTCTTTTTTGCGGCAAGTTGGTGTCCGAGTTGTCGAGCCCTCGATGCAAGTATCAACTCATCCATCTCATCTATACCACAGGACGCTCTCATTGTGAAAGTCGACTATGATACTTCTGATACGCTGAAGAGAAAATATGGTGTGACATCTCAGCATACGACTGTACTCATAGATAAGGATATGTCTCTCATATCGAAAAAACTCTGAGCAAATACGGTAAATGATATCTTGAATTAATAATGATAAAATCCCTCATATAGAGGGATTTTATCACATTTAATGTACTCTTAATCCGATATCTATATACTCGTACCATATCTTAATATTTTTTATGAAATCCTTATTTTTACTCATCGTAGGTCTCCTCTTCATATCTCTCCTCTGGTGGAAGTGGCCACACTTGCGAGCTTATTTTTCTCCTCCATCTCATATG
>JAYSSB010000039.1:0-2010 GCA_043720755.1 Candidatus Altimarinota bacterium
TGGTAGTATCTGTATCAACAATAATTCAGGAACCTGCAATCTCGCATGATGAGTAGTTCTCTGACTTGCCAATACAACTGCTGCAACCAATATACCTACTTCTGGTAATGTATTCTTCAACAATTGATCCAATGTGGGGATCGGGACTGCTAGTCCGACTGCCAAGCTCGATGTCAGTTGAAATACAATTATAGGTAATTTTGCCTCTAGTAGAATACAGATGAGAGATTATCAGTCAACAACAGGACCAAAATCTCTCTATGCTGACTCCAATGTTATCGGATTTCTCAACTGAGGAGGATCGTGGATTTCATACTGGGATAACGCGGGGAATCAGACAAATATATGAGCTATCCGAGCAGGGTCTCTCTACATGGATGGTGGTTCTACCTATCGAGCCGACGGCACACTCCATATACAGGCGTGAGGTGCAGCACAAAATGGTCGAGTCTATCTCAGTCCTTGGTGAGGAGATACCTATGTAGGTGGAGGTGGTGGAGGTGGTGTTATCTATGCCTCTCAGTTTATCTATGTGTCAGATATCAATCTCAAGAAAAATATCAAACCACTCACGAGTTCTCTCGAAAAGATCATATCACTGAATGGATATAGTTTTGACTGGAAGACAGATGGAAAAAATGATATCGGTGTCATCGCTCAAGAGGTCGAAAAAGTATTCCCAGAATTGGTACATGAGGGAGAGGATACAAATGGTAAAAAATTCAAGTCCGTCCAATATGGCAACCTCATAGCTCCAGTGATCGAGGCGATCAAAGAGCTCGCTACAACGATGCGGACTCATACGACTGAGATCGATAGTCTCAGATCAGAGAATGAGTCACTCAAAAAACGACTTGACGCTATCGAGAAGAGGCTCACAGAATAGGGAAGTAGACTTGATTTCTGAGGGGAGGTGGATATACTGGATGTATTCTTAATTATTATATATGTTACAACAATACTATACACCAGAGCAAGCTCGTGTACATACGAGAGAGATGATACTCCGAGAGTCAGAGATACTGCGAGCCAATCTCCGAACTCTCAATAGTAGATATACGACAACTGATCTCGTATGATCAAAATAAAATATCATCCGCAAGTAGTCGATGCTATCGAAAACTATATTCGTCACTATCGGATATACTACCAGGAACTCTACTCAGATACTGGTATCTGGTGAGAAGATCAAATAATAGAAAATTATATCCGAGAAAGTATCGATCGAGAAGAAGAACTCTATACATATATAGAAAAAACTATATCTCCGGATATCGTATTGGGACGAACACCTCTCAATACGATAATTCTCCCTTGGCGATCCAAAACTCTCTGGATATCATGGGAAGATGAATGAAATACTCGTATCATAACAGATCTGATCATTAGATAGCCAAACAAGACTCTCTTGTTTCTACTCTCATTTATCTATCTATCCTAGTTGAAAATATGCCCATACTATACAAATGAAAAATCGCATACACGCTGGAAGAAGCTCGTAATATGGCGAAGCTCGAGAATCATGAGCGAGCAAAAACTATTCCTGCTAGACTCAAGGAGATGAGAATACAAAAATGAAAAAATATCATTCCGATTCCCAGTAGCCCGTCCATGCCTTATACTAATAACCCTATCCAGGATGTACAGGAGTGGTTTGATAACTATCTCGATATACAATATGAGAAAACTAAAAATGCCTTCTCACAGGATCTCACCAATATATAATTCTCACTCTATGCGATCTCCTCTCTCCTCCCTCATCTCTACGTGACTCGTCATAGCTCTCTCGCTCCCACTGAGTTATGCTGTCACGTATCCAGTCGGTACACCAGTATCTGAGATACCAGGATGAGCGTACAATACATATTTTACCAATATGTTCGATATATGTATCGTATGAGATGTCCTCGTCGGATTCACGAGTACGGGTATGCTCATGTGTGAGACGATACCAGCTACTCCAGTATCCAACGCTACACTCTCACTCTCAGGATCACTCGTCGGTACACC
>JAYSSB010000040.1:0-2003 GCA_043720755.1 Candidatus Altimarinota bacterium
ATGAACTCTCGTATCGAGTGGAGAACAAGTTGCTCCTTGTTGGTGAGTTTTTCCACAATTTGAAAGAAAAGAAATAAAATACATACGATGTATACAAAATAATATATTCATAAATCTTTTGAATGCAAATATTTTTATAAAAATCCCATCGAAATGATGGGATTTTAGTGTAATGTATATTTTTAGACCCTCTTCCTCTCATAGTGTTCCTTCAATCCCTCCACTGTCCCTATCGCCACTCGGCGACCATGACAAGTCGGACACTCATGGAGATATTCTCGCATCTGTTTACCGATCTTTTGTGGTTCGAGATGGATCGGCTCGACCTGCTTGCGACAGTCACGACACCAATATGCCATCTCTCAGCGTTCTGGGTTAAATGTGGACTCCCGCTTTTTCCCAAAGGATGGGACGTTGACGAGATCGAGGTAGGAAGTAGACATAGAGAGATTGTATGAATAATACTCAAATCAGCAAATCAGATAACTAGTCTTTCTGTGATCGAATAGCTGTCACGTATGCCATATCAATAATAGCTTGGATAGATGTACCTCGAGAAAGATCACTCCATGCAGGAAATCAAAAACCTGTTAAAATAGGACCAATAGCATTGTATCAACCAAAGCGTTCCATACTTTTATAAAAAATATTACCTGCATCAAGTGTTGGGAATACAAGTATATTAGCTGAACTTGTGAGTTTTCATTTTCACTTTGTCTTCTGTATATAAATATCAGTATCAATAGCGGCGTCGAGTTGGAGAGGTCAATCCGATTCTATATCTGGATAACGCTTCTGAAAAATACATAATGCTTCTTTCATCTTATCTACTGATACACCTATACCACTTTCATAGGTAGAAAATGAGAGAAAGGCAACTCGAGGTACTACGCTCGGAAAAAAAGTAGTATGTGTATCTAATAGGGATGATGCTATCTCGGCAATTTGTTTGGCGGAAGGATCAGGATTGACAGCAGAGTCGCCGATAATATAGATACCATCTCTAAGTGATCTCTTAGATGGCAGCATGATAAACTCTCCAGATATACGATGTCCAGGAATAGTTCCAAGACTATTATATCATACTCGTATAACATCCTTTGTATCGGCTATAGAGCCGGTAACAACACCATCAACTTGTTGAGTCTTGAGGAGATGAGCTGCCTGAGCGAGATCCGCAGGGAATAGATTTTGTACACTCGATTCTTCTATTAGTTTTTTAGTCGCATAGTCAGTTACGAGTTGATCTCTCGGATTACTATCCGATTCAATGAGTGAAATAGACTTGAGAATATCAATATCAGATAAAGTTAGACTACCAAGATTATACTGAACTCGTTTTTTTTCATCAGAAAGAATACTCAACATAGCAGCATAATCGCCTATCAATAATGGTTCGATAATACCAGCAGTCTTGAGTGCTATAGCAGCAACGAGAACACGGATATCATTTGATTCTGGTAGGAGGATATTTTTGCCACGAGGTACCGTATCAAGAATAGATGTCGGAAGGGATGAATTCATAAATTTTATATTCATATTATATAATAATATTATTATGTCAATATAAATTGACTACCCTCCGAACAATTCTTCGAGCCATCCTTTTTTCATCTTGCCTCACTCAGACTGGAGGAGTGCCTCGTAGAGTTTCTTTTGATCTCATGAGATCTTGGCAGGAATATCGATCTCGATATGGATGATGAGATTGCCTGATCATCACTTGCGATTAAGCCTATCCATCCCCTCGCCTTTATAGGTGATCACTGTTGCATACTGTGTTCCTGCCTTGATCTCGATTTCTTTTTTGCCGAGTATCGGGAGATCGAGAGTATGCTCGACACCGAGTGCTGCCTCTGCTGGAGAGATATGTACCACATAGTGGAGATCTGAGCCCTCACGAGTGAGTCCACCCTCTTCAGTTGGAACAGTGAACGTGATATAGAGATCGCCATTTCCATCGTTTCATCTATTTCCCTCATTGCGTATCTTGATAGTCATAC
>JAYSSB010000041.1:0-5584 GCA_043720755.1 Candidatus Altimarinota bacterium
CTGGAGTACTCATAGAGAGAAAAGAGAGAAAATAAACGCCGGTTCTGATAACACTCTTTCGGTCTATGGGACTCGGAGAGGAAACATAATTCGACAAGACATATTCTATCCACCTTCCAGCAAAAAGCAAATCTCGATTTTTATCATTGCTTTTCGCTCTCACTTTGCTATACTCTCGGTATCTTTTTGTATACAATATGCTCCAACATATAGGGTTCATCATGGATGGTAACCGTACTTGGGCCCGAGCCAACCATCTCCCACAACTTGAGTGACATCGTAGAGGCTATGACAATGTGGAGCGAGTGATCGATGCGTGTCTCGAGCGGGAGATCCCGACAATCAGCTTCTGGGCACTCTCAGATGACAATATCAGAGAGAGGTCTGATGCGGAGGTATCATATCTATTCGATCTTCTCATACGAGGTATCGATGATCTGATCAAGCAGTCAAATAAGAGAAGTACCCGGCTCTATTTTGTCGGAAACAGATCACTCCTGAGATCCGATTGCGTAGAGGCGATCGAGAGAGCTGAGCTCGCTACGCAAAAAAATATCAAGATGCAATGTGTGTTTGCTATCGGGTATGGTGGACAAGAGGAGATAGCGAGAGCTGTATGTGATCTCGCCAAAACCTGAAAAGATATGACAACAGTGACTCGTGAGGATATACTCGCATCACTCGAGACATCCCAATTCTCTCTGCCGGATATGATAGTGCGTAGCGGGGGACATATGCGACATTCAGGATATTTTCTCTATCAGAGTCCGTATGCGGAGTATTATTTTTCTCCACTCAATTGGCCAGATTTTGATGCAGATGAGCTCGATCGAGCACTAGGTAGCTATGAGAGTCGTATGAGAAAATTCGGGAAATAGTATTATCCGTGAGATTGCGTGATGAATGCTTTCCAAGTATTCTCGATCAAGGTTGCGACGGTCATCGGGCCGATGCCGCCTGGGACTGGAGATATTGCTCTGACGTAGTTTTTGAGATTTTCGTAGTCAGCATCTCAGCGACCGACTCCATCGACAAAAGTAGAACCTACATCAATCACAATAGACTTCTCTGTTACCATTTCCTTTTTCAAAAGCCCGGGCGATCCAGCCGCTACGATGATGATATCAGATTTTTTTGTGATTTCTGCTAGATTTTTTGTACTGCTATTGCAGCTCGTGACGGTGGCTCCAGCGTTGGTCAGCATGAGTGCCATCGGCTTGCCCACGATATTGGATCTGCCGATCACGACCACATCCATCCCTCGTACATCGATCTGGTAATAGGAGAGCAGGGTCATGATTCCCTTGGGCGTACAACTCCAGAGTCCATCGTGTCCGAGGTACATATTCCCGATCTGTGCTCTCGTGAATCCGTCGACATCCTTGGACTCAGCGATACACTCCGTGACAGCATATCGGTCGATATGAGCTGGGAGAGGAGACTGGACAAGGAGCCCATGGATTTTTTCATTTTGTGATAGAGTCCTGATCTCATTCTCGAGTTCTGTCTGAGTGATCGTAGTAGGGAACCTGTACAGGCCGAATCCCATCCCAACCTCACGAGCTCGCTTTTCTTTCATCCTGATATATGCCAGTGATGCGGGATTGTCTCAGACGAGGACGACGGCGAGCATGGGTCTCTGATTCGCATGAGAGTGTGTGATCTCATCACGGATATGGTCGAGGATGGTGGAGGCGACGAGACGTCCGTCGAGGAGAGTAGTCATACGGGGATGATAGCAAAAAACAGACAAAAAGCAAAGAAAAAAGGAATCGAGCATTGCTGCAAGATTCCTTTGAGTTTAATTAGCAACTAGAGCAAGTATTGTAACTTATTATAGTTTACCAAAATATTTATTACCCTACACTTAATTTATGTGTAGTGGAGATAGGATCACCGCCTTTCAGATTGTTGTCAGGTGTGCAGTGGTTGTCCACCGTTTCGCAGCATCAGGAGGACTATGACGCCCCCTCGCTTCAGCTGATTTTCGTTCTGCCCGATGATGAGTTTCCCCACCACGTTCAATATAACGAATTTCTTGATGCCCTGACTTTCCATCCTCAGGTTTTTTATTAGACGCTTCAGCCATAATGACTATCTCCTAGAGTTGATTAATCCCTATTTAGGGGCTTTTGTTGTGTTGATTTGTCACAACAAAATGTATCATAGACTTTCCCCCATCATTTGTCAAATTTATTTTTGAGAAAATTGTGTTTGGGGTTTTATCTATTATCCATATAATAAAATTCATCACTAATCTATCATTTATGTTCACTCGTCCACCTCTCGCATACGCTCTCGATGCTCTCGCCCCTCATATCTCAGAGGAGACTCTCGAGTTCCACTCGGGTAAACACCACCAGACCTATGTCGACAATCTGAATCGATTGGTTGTAGGAACACCTCACGAGTCTCAGACACTTGAGGAGATTATCCATACAAGTCAGGGTGCAATATTCAACAATGCAGCTCAGATATGGAATCATACATTCTACTTTGACTCACTCGCTCCAGTCGGACACGATATCCCATCACGAGAGCTCTATGTGGCTATAGATGCTAAGTGGGGAGATCTCGATGTGTTCATGGCGGAGTTCGATAAGGTAGCACTTGCGACGTTCGGCTCTGGATGGGCGTGGCTGGTTGCGACTGCAGACGGATCACTCGATATCGTCTCGACGTCCAACGCTGCCACTCCGCTCACGGATACGATACTCACTCCACTCCTCACGTGTGATGTATGGGAACATGCCTACTATATCGACTATCGCAATAGCCGAGTCAAGTATCTCGAGAATTTCTGGAAGGTAGTCAACTGGAAAGTGGTATCTGAGCGATACACTAGCAAATAAAAGTAAAACTCCCTCCCGAATACTCGGGAGGGAGTTTTTTGATGATTATTTTCGCTTCACCTGCTCTAGTATCTCCGTGAGGAATATCGTCACGAGGGCGATCATCGCAAATAGTATGATCTTGCCGACTGTTGTCAGGAATATCGCAGCAATCCCGAATACTATAGAGAGGGAAAATATGATCGACCTGATCTGCGACTGTGTGAGCCCGAGTTCCATCAGACGATAGTGGAGATGATGAGTCTGATCTCATCGCATCGGATTTTGCCCATTGAGAATACGAGCCGTGATCACATAGACGAAGTCGATCAGATAGATACCGAGTACCGACATTGCTGTTGCGATCTTGCCACCACCTATGATGGCGAGCGTCGCAATCAGGAAAGCGAGCATGATTGTCCCTGAGTCGCCCATGATCACGCGTCTCGATATATCTCATCGTGTGAGATACCACGTGATCGGGATGATGATAGCGAGGAGAGCAAGGAGGAATCTGCTATTCTCTTGGCTTGCGATCGTCTTATCCGTGAGATAGAGCTTCACGGCGAGTCAGGCAAGTATGACGAATGTGATCAGAGCAAATCCGCCTGTGAGTCCTGGTACTCCGTCGGAGAAGTTCACTGCATTGAACACGACCACATACCAGAGGATCGTGACGAGTACCGGTATCCAGTAGATCGTCATAGCGAAGTCGCCGATCGAGAGTACAGAGAAGAACTCATCGAGTGGGAGTATCCCTCCGAATATATTGCTCATATATGAGATCTTGATACTCGATATTCCGATGATGGCTCCAACTCCGATCTGCATCAGGAGTCTCACTATGGGTGGTATTTTTATGCTACTCTTGCTGATGGTATCGAGATCATCTATGAACGATATGATCGAGATGATTACTCCGATGACGAGAATGATCAGGAGTCGTCTCTCGAGGAGATCCGAGAATCCTGCAAAATGAAACACAAGTGGAGAGAGAACGAGGAGTGTGATGATGATCGATACTCATGCTCCGTATGGTACTGCTTCTCTTCACTTCTCGCTCTTGTAGAGATGAGGACGATCGAGCAATTTGTATCTGCTGAGCAAAGATGATACTCCACGCAAGATAAGCGGAGAGATGATCAGAGATGTCACGAATATGAGGATGAATTGTATGAGAGGAGACATAGATTTATTTTTTAGCCATTTTTTCTTCTACTTCTCTTTGCTTGTCTCGCATATATTGTTTCAGGGATTCTCTACGGAAAAACCAGAAATAGAGAGATACCCCACCGAGTATAGCAAGCATGATCTTGCCCATATTGTCGAGGATCGTCTCGTACTGATCTATGAAAAATATGCCTAATAGATTGATCGAAATAGCCCAGAATATAGATCCGATGATATTGTATAGCCAAAATGCTCGTTCCTGCATCCCACTCGCTCCAGCGATGAATGGAACAAATGATCTCGTAAAGTTATGGAACTTACCGAGGACGATATACCAGAATCAGTTCTTCTCGATTTGTTTACTGAGGATTTTTTGTTCAGTTCTACCGAGTCAGATATAGTCTCCATATCGCTCGATGATCTCGTGTCCATACCACTTACCTATCCAATATCCGAGATAGTTCCCGAGCATCGCTCCGAGTGCTGCGAGCATGATCGTGAGTACTATATGTGACTTGCCCCAGAATCCTCCTACCAATATCATCACGTTCATCCCGGGTACTGCCGTCCCGATGATCGGCATCGACTCGATACACGCACTCGCGAATGCGATGAGATAGTTCCAGTTTCCGAGAGTCGTGATAAGCTGCCCGATCCACTCGATTCCTGATTTGATCCACTCAGGCCTGACAAAAGTGAGCACGAGCAGTCAGAGCGAGAGCACCGTAAAAAATATGGTGATCGTCTTGGCAAGAGTGACAAAAAATCGCTTCAATATGTACATGAAGCGATAGTATGGAAAAACTAGAGAAGTGCAAACAAATTAGCTTCCTATTCACTTGTAGATACCTAGAACCACAGTTACCAAAAATGCTCATTGTGCGAGTACTGCAGAAACAGCGATGGCTTTATCTTTATTCCCCATTTCGCTCCATATTTCTAGTATATCATTGATTTTTTCCGATATACCTCTGGTACTAGTCATATTTTTCGGAGGCTCATTTTGAGAGGATGTATTATTTGATGTATTCATACATACAATATATAGATAATTTGTAAAATGCAAATTCTTTTGACTATAGTTCTGTATTCTATAAAATATTATTTATGAAAGTAATTGCAAAATCACTTCTTGTGCTTATTCTCCTTCCTATTTTGGGAGGTATTTGAGTATAAGTGATCATCACACTATCTCTGAATCCCTCCCGCCATACGGAGGGTTTTATTTTTTCATTTTTTCATTATGGATAATGCTACAGCCTGTATATACAGACCGGAAGATAATAGTTATGCGATCGTAACTCATATACATATGACTGATCAGGATAGTCCATATAGTCTTGATGAATGTCGCCGTTATTTTTCTCGTATAACCCATAATACTCTATATTGATCTCGTTCCTCGATAACTCGATATCTATCATGTGAGTTAGTTTCTTTTTTCAAAGGTCGAGTACTCGTAGCTATGTGAATAACTCAAAAAATCCCATCTCGAGAAGTGGTCTATAATTTTGGATATGCCGTTGTTGAACAGATTGATGCCACCTCCCCAAATCGTTCGATCCCAGCATAGTCAGCAAAAA
>JAYSSB010000042.1:0-16892 GCA_043720755.1 Candidatus Altimarinota bacterium
CCGAACCTGTAGTGACAACTGGAGTCGTCGGAGTCACTGGAGTGAGAGTGCTTGTCCCCGTCTGGATCGCTCATGAGAAGAGTGCGAGAGGGATCTGGATTTTAGCCTTTCGCATCTCTTCGCGGAGTATAGCATTCTCTGCTTCGAGATACTTGACCCGAGTGCTATATTGGTCGAGGAGAGCCTTTGCTTGAGCAATCGGATCGAGATCCACGGCAAATACGCTCGTGAAGGATGAGACGAGGAGGAGAGCTAAGAGGATGATTTTTCGCATATGTATATGGAGAAAAAGTAAAACTTGAAATCAGTATAGAGACGAAAAGAGAAAAATCAATTTTTTCATCCCAGTGATCACACGATATTCACGAGAGATGATCGATGAGCAAATATTGCTTTTATCTATTTTTTCTCTATACTCCCTCGTGACTCTCGGGAGGAGGAGACAGGTATACGCGTTCTGAGCAATCAGGATGAGGAAAGTCTGGACATCTCTCCAAGATGAGAAGAGCTAACGGCTCTGGCTCGGCAATATATATAAAATGTCGGGTACGGATAGTGCCACAGAGACAATACTAGCCTAGCAATAGGTCAAAGGTGAAAAGTCATCTGGTGTGACCATCTTGATTGCCTGAGTTCGCTCAGGTGTAAAGTGAAGTCGCTACAGATGAATCCTACGAAAGTAGGAGTGGTAAACCCTCTCTGATGCAAGGAGAATGGTACTCAAGTCGATAATGTCTTGGAGCAGTCGATGCGAGTATACTCCGCTTGAGACTGTGGGCGACTGCAGTCCTAGATAGATGTATACCGATATACAAAATCCGGCTTATTATCTCCTCCTCCGGGGAGTCAACTTTTATCAAAAATACAAACAATATATGTCTCATATCATGCTCATCGGTATCCAGGGTTCTGGTAAAGGAACTCAAGCCCGCAAGATACTCGAACACTCAGATGACTATACCCTGTTCGAGATGGGTACTGAGCTCCGCAAATTCGCACAATCAGGAACTCCAGAGTGAGATGAGACTCGCAAATGCATCGAGGCAGGACTCAAAGCCCCGACGAGTGCCGTCGTTGCTATGGCAGAGGCGTATGTGACAACCAACAAGGACAAAAAAATACTCCTCGATGGGGTCATCCGTAGTGCAGAACAAAATACAGCTCTCGAGCCTGTATTCGGTGACTTCATTGTCATCTATCTCGCACTCGATGTAGAGACAGCCGTGGCTCGTCTCGGTGGTCGTCGTATCGATCCTATCACGAGTGAGACATTCCCAGCGAGTTACCAGTGAGCCACCAATCCAAAAACTGGGAACAAGCTCGTAGTCAGAGCCGACGATACTGAGGATGCTATCAGATCTCGTATCAGCTGGTCGATCGCAGATACACTCCCACTCATCGATATCTGGAAGAAAAACGGACATAAAATCCATACAATAGATGCAAGTCAGAGTGAGGAGGAAATATTTGCTGAGATAAAACAAATCATCATGAAATAGTGAAAGCGTCCCACAAGGGGATGCTTTTTTATTATATTTTGTATTTTAGCTCATTTTCCCTATTCTCCTGTCTATCCATGACAGATTACTTCTATATCCATATCCCATTTTGTCGACAGCGGTGTCCGTATTGCAAGTTTGCACTGACGCCCGTTTTTGACGAGTTCAAGAAGCGGCGATATATCGAGTATCTAAAAAAGGAGATTCGAGAGTATTCTACTGCTTCCCTTTCATTCTGCGAATTTTGAGTATCTGTCAGTGAGGATTTTCGTGAAACATCTCAAACTGTTTGAGCGACAGCGAGTTTTTGAGATTTAGAAAATCAAACTGGAAACAGATGCCAAAATGAAGCAGAAGAAAGTAAGACTTTTGATACTTTTGACACCAAAAGTATGGAGAATTGTGTCTGAAAAAAACAACAGAAAACCATCTATTTCTGATGATGAACTCCATCAGTGCTCTCACATGATGAGACCCGAGAGATTTTGGAGTGTTTCCCTTTTTATAGAGAATCAGATATCGAGATCACCATGGAGATGAATCCTGAAGATGTCACGCCTGAGTATATCGAGTGAGTTCTCGCACTTGGGATCAATCGTATTTCTCTATGAGTACAGACACTCGATGAAGTCAGCCTAAAAGAGATCCACCGCAGCGACCCTGAGACGATTTTTCGAGCTTTGGAAAATATGAAAGAATCGAATATATCACTCAATATTGATTTTATCCTCGGTCTTCCCTATACGAAACCGTGAGAGACGCTTGCAGGGATAAGAGAACTCCATGTCAGGTTCCCATATATCACGCATACGAGCGTCTATATGCTCGAGGATGAGGCGTATCCGAAGCACTGGAGAGCGAACTCGATCACAGAGGATGAGATGCAGAGGGAGTTTCTCGATATTATGGACTATTTTGACTCGATCGGATGGCACCAGTATGAGTTGTCCAACTTTGCGAAGCCTGGATACGCATCAATACACAATCAGGCGTACTGGGATCACTCGGAGACGAGAGGATTCGGACTCTCAGCAGCATCATACGAGTGCGGGAGACGGTGGAATAACTCGAGCTCGTTTGCAGCATATTATAGATGAAAGAGAGAGAATGAAGAGATACTCACGCCAGAACAGATCGAGATAGAAAAAATGATGTTCGGACTTCGCAGAGATGGCTGGGAATACAATACTCGATCAATACAGATAGACAAACTCATCTCAGATTGACTCATCGAGGTCTCTGGAAATCAGGTCAAACCAATAAAAACTTGAATTTTTGTGATTGATCATATACTATCAGAGCTAGTTTCTGATTTTTAAGTTTCACTTTTGGAGATTTTTCTTCCGTTATGGTGAATTTTGAGTATCTGTCAGCGAAGTTTTCGCAGGTTTTTCAAATGTTTCTTAGTTTGAGAAACAAGAAAATGAGATAAATACAGATATCAAAAAGAACCATGGAAGATTTGGAAAGGTTTTGTTACTTTTTGCCAAAAAGTAATAGGAAGGACTCTGAAAAAGTAAAGATATGAAATAATATGCCGCCATGGCTCAGTGGTAGAGCACTTCATTGGTAATGAAGAGGTCTCGGGTTCAAGTCCCGATGGTGGCTCCAGTAAAAACTCAAAAGAACTCTATTATGAATTCTTTTTAATTTAAGGAATTTAAATTCTTTTTTTAAATTTAAATCAAGATTTTTTTACTATTTTATTCAAATTTTTCTGAGCCAAAATAGGACTTGGTGAATTTATAACCGTTCCTGATAAAAATACATTATTTTTGGCTAAGCTATTATTTAACATATCAACTTGAATTTTTTTAGTTGAACTAATTATTTCTTCTTGATCTCGAGTATACTTTTCTAAATCTGCTTGAATTTTATCCTTTTCTTGTTCCAAACGAATCTCAGGAATAATATTTCTGACACAAAGATCAAGCAGATTATCTTCTACCATAGAATTAATTATATTTTTATCTAACTGAGCTTTAATATCACGTAATTTATCTTCCATGGCTAATTTATCAATATACAACTCAAATTTTGTAGTATCAATTTTACTTCTTAAGCTATTTATATTTTTAATATCTTGCTTTATATTTTCTTTTAATGCAAGTATTTTTTTAGATGAGAATTGAAAACAGTCATATTTATTAAAATAATCCTGATTTATATCAGTCGGAACTGTGTATGCATAGGATAAATGTGGAAGTATTATAAATAGCAAAAAAATAATGGATTTATTCATATTTGATGGATAAGGCAGTAAGACTATTATTATATTTTTACTGGTATTAAAGTCAATCTATTTCTTAGTTGTACTTAGCATTTGTTAAAATACTGTTTTTCTTTTGACATTCTCTAGTTTTTACTATAATCTTTAACAATAAATCCCTTCGGGGATTTTAAAATGCTTTGACGAAAAGAGGAAATTCTATATACTCTTCCATATTATATCCCTATTTTTACTTTCTATGTCCAATTTTGTTACTGAAGCAAAAAACGAGCTCGAACACGTCGTCTGGCCGACTCCTGCCGAGAACAAAAAATATATGATCTATACGATCGGTGTGATCATAGTGCTCGGGATTTTCCTCGCGATCCTCGGATACGCTCTCACGAGTGGCCTCTCATTTGCTCGATCACAGTTCCCCCACACAACTCTAGCATCTACTGTCAGTGGAGAGGATACAGTGAGTCAAGCCGAGCTCGATCGGATACTCGCTGGTATCAAGGCAAATAGTGGGACAACAGCATCTGGCTCTAGGGCTGGAAGTGGTGTCACTACTGGATCTGGTAAATAGTTTGGTATTTTATTCTAATATATAAGTTCTATGTTCGATCTATTGACGTCAAAAGAAGAAGGAGAGTGGTATGTGATCCGAGTGATATCAGGAACTGAGGATAATGTGAGATCATCACTTATGCAGCGTCGTGAGGCATTTGGCCTCGAGCAGTATATTCTCGACGTATTCATCCCAACACACGATAGTATCTCAGTCCGCAAAGGTGGAGAAAAGGTAAAACGCAAGAAAAATATCTTCCCAGGATATATCCTCGTACGTATGCTCGTGACCAACGAGAGCTGGTATATCGTCCGCAATACTCCCAATGTGACTGGATTTCTCGGAGCGGGTACAGTCCCAGTACCAGTCCGTGGAGAGGAGCTCGAGCAACTGAAGTGAGTACTTGAGGCCAAGAGCGAAGAGTACAAGACAGATATGCAGGTTGGCGAATATGTGACGATCGGATCAGGTCCATTCGAAGGGAGCGAGGGCAAGATTGTCGAGATCAACAAACAAAAATGACTCCTCAAAGTCATGGTCAATCTCCTCGGTCGTGAGACTCCTGTCGAGATCGAGTTCTCGAGTATCAAAAAGAAATAAAAATATCAATCAAGAACTCAGATCCAAATCCTAAGCTCTTCTCCGTATGCGTATCGCACTGCTCACTCTTGCTGTCGCTGCACTTGCCTTTATCGGCAGTATTATTTGGATATTTGCGAACAAAAACGGTATCAATCTCTTCCCCGCATCTGAGTCAACGAGTATCCGAGTATCGAGTGAGGTCAACGTAGCAGAGATCCTCAAGGATCAATGAAAGACAGAATACCGCATCAAAGAACTCGAAAAAAGAATCGAAGAACTCTCAGGAAAATCAAATAGCAATACACCAGTAGTGAGTGAATCATCGAGTGGTAAGGTCATAGGATGAGTTGTAAGTACTAACAGTGGAACTATAGTCAATATCGTACCGATATCAGCGAAGTTCCTGTCAAAGATAATTACCAAGGTCAATCTCTCGATCGTAGAGAACAATGGAATCTACGGACTCTATACATTTGATAATAGTACTCAGTATTCTACCTACAGTGACAAAAAAACTGGATTCTCTGTGATCGCAAGTAGACTTCCCTACACTTCTTGGCTCAAGAACTTCCAGTCGATATCGAACTCTCTCTATACCGTATCTGAGACGAAGACGTATCCATTCCCAAGTTTTTATGTCAACGTGGTCAAAGATGATAGTATCATACGTATCGTGATGCAGGTCGAGACGCAGACACTCCTGATCGCCATACCCAAGAGCAAACTCACAGAGTTCAAAACTATGATGGCCAAAAAATAACAGGTTGATAGGAAAATGACGAGCAAATACTCATCATCTTCCTGTCCATCTCTCCAATATCTCCTACTAACTCCCCCTTCCCTATGGCTGACAAATCAATCCTCCTCACTCGTGATGGTCTCACAGAACTCCAGAACGAACTCCGTATACTCCGAGAAGTGACTCGTGTAGAGATCGCTGCTAAGCTCAAAGAAGCTATCTCCTATGGAGATCTCTCTGAGAACGCTGAGTATCAGGCTGCTCGTGATGATCAGGCTCAGGCTGAGCTCCGTATTGCAGAACTCGAGGAAATGCTCAAGCCAGGATCATACGAGATCATCGATGAAAAAAAGAAAAAAACAGGGATCAATGTTGGATCTGTCGTCACACTCGAAGAAACAGATAAAAAAGAAACTATTACCTACACAATCGTCGGATCACAAGAGGCAAGTATCCTCGATGGCAAGATCAGCAACGAGTCTCCCCTCGGACGATCTCTCATCGGCAAAAATACTGGAGATAGCGTATCGATCACAGCTCCATCTGGCAAAACTGACTATTCTGTTATCCGAGTTGCATAATCTATGTTTACCAACTTCCATACATTTCTCGAAAGTCACACGATCATCATACCATTCGTATCACTCGTGATGGCTATCATAGTGAAGTGACTGGTACATGCTCTCAAGTGACGATTTTCATTTGCTAGGATGTTCGGAAGTGGAGGGATGCCATCAGCTCATTCGACATTTGTCATAGCACTCTCGACAGCTATCGGACTCAAATACGGTGCCTGGAGTGACGAGTTCATGATATGTCTCGTGGTATCGATCATCATCATCTATGATGCTATGAATATCAGGTATCAGGCAGGACTCCATGCGAGAGTGCTCAATAGGCTCACTCCTGATGATGGACAAACACTCAACGAATCGATGGGACATACTCCTCTCGAGGCACTCGTCGGAGGGATCATCGGATTCCTCACTGCAGTGATACTCCTCGGGCTCTAATAATCCAAAACCTCTCAATGTTCTCTATCCACGACGAAGATCAGATCATCACTCTCCTCGAAGCCAATGGACATAAGAAGTTCAGATACGCTCAGATAGAGAATGCTATATACAAAAATCTCGTTACAGATTTTGACCTCATGGATACGCTCCCGAAAGATATCCGTGAACTCCTGAAGGCAAATTGTACCTATACAGGACTCACCCTCCATAGTGAGAAGACCGACCCAGAGTGACAGACTACCAAATTCTTGTTCAAAACAGCTGATGATAAGATGATCGAAGCCGTGATCATGCGGCATCTCTCAGGACGCAATACTCTCTGTGTGAGTTCTCAGGCTGGATGTCCTATGGCATGTACTTTTTGTGCAACAGGCAAGCTCGGACTCATCCGCAATCTGACGTGTGCAGAGATCATAGATCAAATCATGTGGACAGTCCATCATCTCGCCCGAGAAGACAAAAAACTGAGAAATGTCGTCTATATGGGTATGGGCGAACCACTTCTCAACTATGGTGAAGTATCAAAATCTATCCATATCGCCTGCGGACAGAAAAAACTCGATCTCTCCAATCGTCGTATCACAGTATCCACATGTGGTATTGCTCCTCGTATCATCGACTTTGCTCGAGATTTTCCGCAGGTATCACTTGCGATCTCTCTCCATGCACCCAACGATGAGGCACGACGCAAAATCATGCCCGTCGAGAATACCTATCCGATCGATGTCCTCTTCTCCGCAATAGACGAATATGTAGCGATCACGAATAAGAGAATATTCTATGAGTATATCATGATCAACTGAGTGACAGACCGTATCGAGTATGCGACACAACTCGGAGAACTGTTGAAGTGACGACTCGCTCATGTCAACTTCATCCCATACAATCCTGGAGAAGGGACAGATAGCAATGGGTATCTCCCGACATCAAAGATCATGATCAAAAAATTCCAGTCAACACTCGATAACTATGGGATCCCATCCACGGTTCGTCATACGATGGGAGATGATATCGATGCAGCCTGTGGACAACTCGCACTCAAGCAAGAGGGCCAGTCACTTGCTACAGAGATCGGTCGCACTCTCGGCAAAACTACCAACAAAATATAATACTCTCTATGGAATCATCTATCATACCCGATCGTCCTGTGAGTAGCAAAATAGAGAAACCGTCTCGCAAAGAGATACAACGAGAGATCAAAAAAGCAAAAGCTATAGAAAAAACCAAAAGAAAGATCAAAACTGCCAAAAAAGCCGAGCGAAAACTCGTCGTGAAAGCAGAGCGAGTCAAGGCAAATAAACGAGCCAATGCAAAACGCAAACTTGTGAAAAAAATCCAAGTCCGAGAAGAATCAGGCACTCTGACGAGTGCAACTCCTCGTATGGAAAAACCTGATAAAAAAGTATTCGTCAAAGATAATTTTGGGATGTTAGGAACAAAGTAGATTGATTTCCTCATATTTTTCTCTATACTAGACTCTATGAACGTATCTCTACCGAGCCCACTCGATGACATCATAGCGAAGATCGAAGATCTCAAAAGTCGTGGATCATATGCCAAGGCTCGACAGACAGCTCTGCAAGCACTCTCGAAATATACAGATGACTATCGTATCTATGAGGAACTGGCTGATATCTATATCTTCGAGGAGAACCTCGACAAGGCAGAGGAGGTCATCGGATATGCTCGTGCTCTCCATCCTGATTCTGGCACTGGAGCATATCTGGAGGGATATATTGCCGCAGCTCGTGGGGATTTTGAGAGAGCAGTGGGGATACTGACGATAGCCAATACCCGATTCCCCAACAACGCTGAGATAATCCGCAATCTCGGATGGTCATACGTGATGCTCGGTGAGATCGCTCGTGGTCTCGGACTCCTCAGGCGTGCATACGCCCTAGCACCATCTGATATGATGATCATCAACGATCTCTGAGTAGCTCTCATGGCGAGTGGTGCAGAAGAAGAAGCTCGCCTCCTCTTCGAGCGAAGTGGGCATACAGTCGGTCTCGGTGCGATCGAGGCGATGGATAATTAATTTGTAACTGTCATCTATGTTCACAATCCCTGTCTGAGACCTCCTCTCGAGCTATACTGGCGATTCACGTGAGTTTGCATTTGCTGGACCGATATTCGATGGGTACTATAGTGATATCAAGTTTTTCTCAGATCTCGAGTTCGCCGTCGCTATCATGACGCTCGATGATGGTATCTATGTATCGTGGAGCTATCTCAGAGCTACTGTAGAATACGAGGGTAAAAAAGAAACCATCGATCTCGCCCCGTTCGATCGTACTTGGAAGACGCAACTAGAAAAATGAGATCCCGATGATATCTCTGAGATCGATATGAGGACTCAGTCGATAGATCTCGGACCAGTGATACGGGAGGAGATCATCATGGAATGTTGCAATAGTTTTTAGAGATATCTTGAGTAATACTATAGATATCTATCTCCTCTTCAGGAGATTTTTTATGGCTTGTAGAGTCCTAAATATACTATATTTCCATGAGAGCGGATAGAGCACTTTTGATGGAAGAGTTATCATATTTCATCCGAATTTTTCCTTGAACTCTGTCACTCATCTGAGAGTATCAGACGGGTCAGATGAGTCAGCGACACCGAGGAAGTCATAGATGGGGATTTGTTTATTTTTGGCTGTACAGATCGCCGTCCACTGGAGAAAGTAGGGTGCCATCTGCTTGCGATCGTCAGGCAATGATGAGCTCGCTCCATAGTAGTAGATCCCTCGTGAAGGCGTGAATACATATATCCCTCCAGCGATCACTCGTCCCTCGAACCGAGCAAAGTAGAGTCATCATTGATCTATTTTTGCTAGATTGCACAAAAAAATCTCATAGTACGATCGACTATTACCAGAAAATCCATCCCGAGAGAGCGTATCTGCAAGGAGTCCCATCCAGATATCGATATTCTCACTTGTAGCATCAACTCGCTCGACTGTCACTCCCCTCTTCCCAGCGAGCCTGATGTTGTATCGTCACTTTTCATGCATCTGAGCAAGGAGCTCATCTTCGGCTAGAGTGAGATCGAGTACTCGTGTATATGGTGTGAGGAATTTTTTATATGGCTGTTGTATATTTTTATGTGATATTTCTATATCGAGAGGCTCTATTTGGAGAAATAGTATATTTTTAGTTTTGAGTTCATGCTGTAGGACAACTATCATATCATCCCAATCAGATCCTACCTGAGACGCCGACACCCCGAGTGAGAATGCCCCAGAAAGTCCGAGTCAGATAGATCGTATCTCAATGAGGATATAGCTCGTATCAAGTGAACCAAAATAAAAAACCTCCTGAGCCTGAAGTGACTCTATGAGTATATCTGCCCAGTTGGATGATTGCCACCATGAGAGAGGAGATTGCTCTACCTCAGATGATCTGATAATACGATACGACATAGAGAAAGTGTAGCAAAAACGGGAGAAAAGCAAGGAAAAAGTTGCAAGAAATGATGAAACCTGATATAATAATTTTATATTTCTTATTTTACCAACTATGCTCACGCAACTCGAAGTCAACAAATCATCTACCAATACGGGTGTCAAGATATTTGCATTCAAGGGAGAACTCGATGAAACCAACGTCGATACTACCTTCCCCAATATTATCACAGAAATCGGAGATTTTGGACGATCTCGTACCCTTTTTGATATGAAAGGTCTCACATACCTCAATAGTAAATCTATCGGATATATCGCTGATATCGCTCAGCGAACTGAAGATGGAGGAGGCAAATTCGCTCTCTCAGCTCTCTCAAGTGAGGTACATGATACGCTCGATCTCGTCGGTATCACATCGATCGTAGCAGTCTATGAGACCGTCGATATAGCTATCGTGGAACTCAGTAAATAATCAAATACCTCATATATAATACTAAAATGGCTGTTTTCTATAAAAACATCGACACTGTCAGATCTCCAAAGTCTCTAGAGAAATCTGGGGAAAATCCTGTTGTAGATACTAAATTAGAACTTGCAAGACTCAAGACAGATATAAAGTCTGAGACAGACTCCACAAAACGCAAAGAACTGGAGCGAAAACTAAGTCGTATGGAGAAGTTTGACCGACTACAAGAAGGTAGTGGGATCACTGACGCTCAAACAAAAGAAGATGTCCAAAAAATCCTCAAATGAAAAAATACTGAGACCTATACGAACTCAGATCTCCTCACTCTCCGCAAAAAAAATATCGATATTGCGAGTCTCACTCTCGTGAATCAGCAAAATCCTGATCTAAAAGTTAGATCATCTCAGCTCAAGTCAGGAGACATATTTGTCGTGAATTTTGGTAATAATACAAGTCTCCGTGATCGTACCGGTGCCGGAGATATCCTCCCTCCATCAGTCAAAACTATCAGAATCAATGGAGTAGAGTGCGAACGTAAAAATACTCCACGTCCTGGATACTATGATGCCAAGTGAAAATATCAGAAAATACTCGATGGATACTCTATCGAAATAGTCACTATTGGAACTGGAACTGATGAGGATAATAAAGAAAATGAGAAGAGATGGAAAAAATCAAGAATGGCTGAAATGGAAGATAATGATTGAAAAATACTTGCAAATACCGAAGAAGATACAAATTTACTGAAAGAGTATAAGGAGCAAATGACAAAGAGACTTGAAAATAGAGAGAAATTTAAAAATTACAATCCTGAAAATAGAGAGAAATTTATGAAATTCTTTTGAGATACTGTACAAAAGGAAACATCTAAATATGGGATTCCTGAGAAAATACTTGTAGACAATCTATTTGCGAATGAAAATCGTAATTTTGATCCAACGATAAAAAATCCATACTCATCAGCACATTGATTCTGACAAATTATTTCTGGAACATGGAGATTTATAGAAAATAGCATATTATTTGAGGATCTCGATAGAAATAATCCTGAGGATCAAATTCGTGCTACTTGTGCATACCTCAATCATATTAAAAATCTTAAAAATTGCTCATGGGGAGATGCAGTTGTGTATTATCATACTGGTCCTGGATTTAGCAATAAGGATGTACAACAGGCAATGGCTGTAAATGCACCCATTGTTAAGAATATGAAAAACATAGAAAATCCTACAGCCCAAGACTATATAAACTGAGCAAAGAAATATTATTGAATCAATGAGGTAACCTAAAACAATCTCCCCTGGCCCTCTACGCCCGCTACTTCGGTGGGTTTTTGTATAGCATAGAGCCTCTTGATATCTGACTTGAGATCATATCCGACCAGTTCGATATCCGATTCGATAAGGTATGTGATGAATCCACTACAATCCACAAGAGTCGAATCGATCACATATATCTCACTATCATATCCGATACAAATCTTGTCATGCGAATCAGTCGAGATGATGACTTTTTGAGATTTTCCATTTTCTATGTCCGCCTTGAGTACCTCAAGTTTTCCGATAGTATCGATTGTTTTTGTCTCTATTTTTGGTGTTTCCTTTTGCGGAGCGAGTAGACTCTGTGGGATCAGTGATCGGAACTCATAGCTCTGGAGGAGTGCGATATAGGCAGGAGAGGTCAGCCCAAGAGCAAACGGACACTCTGGAAGCCTGGATACATCGAGATCCGTGATGATACTGGCGAGTTGCTGTGAGAGGAATGCATTTTCTTTTTGAGCTATCAACACCTCTTGCATCTTGGGAGTGAGTTCATCCAGATGATCATAGATTCCCTGTAGTGTCTCATATTTAGAGAGGAGATCGACAGCCTTTTTTGGGCCGAATCCTGCAATCCCAGGAATATTGTCAGATGAGTCGCCCACAATCGCGAGATAGTCACAGACCTGTTGATACGGTACGCCGAATTTTTCGATCACATCTTTTTCTCGGATATATTTTTGCTTCATAGCGTCATATATATGGACATGTCCATCTCGGACGAATTGACAGAGATCCTTGTCTGATGAGACGATCACGATCTGATACTCGTTGTTCTCATGCTGATGTGCGATAGACCCGATGATATCATCTGCCTCATATCACTCACGAGAGAGTGTCTCGATGCCGGCAGCAGCGAACAGTGCAAATACCCCATCAATCTGAGATCTGAGATTATCAGGCATACGATCACGAGTACCCTTGTACTCAGTGTATATCTCAGAGCGGAAGCTCGCTCCCACATCCGTCGTCACGATCAGAGCTGCCTCAGGATCCGAGAGAGCGAGTGATCTGAGGAACTTGGCTACGCCAAATATCGCATTCGCAGGATCACCAGATCGAGTTGTCATCTCAGGAATAGCATAAAACATCCGATATATCAGATTATATGCATCGATGACAAAGAGGATTTTTTTAGGCATTTCTGAGTTGTTTGATTTCCTCTATCATATCGAGCATTCGTTTTTCTCCAACATATTCTCAGAGAGTATCGACATCAAACCATCTGATATCATCTACCTCAGATACCTGTCGGGTAAATATTGTATCCTCAGGGATAGTTGCAAGATAGAGGACATCATAGTGCATATGAGATGGTCGTCACTTGAGATCAGCAGGGATCTCATGGATATCTATATCAAAAATACCTGAATATATAGTTGGTTCTATCCAAATACCTGATTCTTCATGGAACTCTCGTATAGCTGTTGCGAGAGTATCAGACTCTCCATCTGAGTGTCCTCCGAATTGGAGCCACTTTTGGAGTTTTTTGTGAAACATGAGGAGCACTCTGGTATGTTCTGGATTGATGACGAGCATCGATGCCGTGATATGTCATATCCAGGTATCATTGGCAAAAGCAGAATATGAGTATATCTCTAGCAGATTCAGAAATCGATCAACAAGATATTTTTTATCTGGATGTAGAGTTCTATATTGTTCGAGAGATGTGATAAGTGATGAGATAAACATAAATACTATATTTTGAGTTGTTGAACTATCCTATCAAATATCTCCTCTTCAGATCCACTCGCATCAATACGGATGAATCGATTTTTCATGATATCTAACTTTTCACACTTATCATACCCACGAGCAATCGCCTCAAAAAAATCCTTCCCCATCTTCTCCCACTTGTCTCATGCAGCATCAAATGTTCGAGAGAGTGCTATCTCCACATCGATATCCATATAGAATATGATATCTGGTAATATGCCTCGTATCACATCTTGGTTGACTGAGAGTATCATATCGATACCGAGTCACTGAGCCTCACCCTGATAGGCACACGACGAGAGGAAACATCTATCCGAAACTACGATCTGACCAGACTCTAGGGCTGGTTGTACTATAGTGTGGAGCGTCTGTGCACGAGCCGCAGTATAGAGATAGGCATTTGTCAGAGGATGCATCTGTTCGTCCTCCCACTCCTTACCCTGGCAGAGATGACGGATATCCTCAGCGATCGGAGTCGATCCTGGTTCTCGGACATGGAGGATTTTTTCATTTCCATATTTTTGTTTCAAAAATTCTACCAGTTTTTTGGACTGAGTGGATTTCCCTGAACCGACAATGCCTTCGAAAACGATATACATAAAAATAATAAAGAAATTTGAAATATTCGGAATTTCTCAAAAACAAGAAGATCGAGGCAGAAAAATTTTTTCGAAAGAAGTTTGCTGATGAGCAAATGACTGAGAAAATAATTTTTATAACGAAGATATTCGTAGTTTTTCAGAAATTCTTATACAGCTATTGGTGCTTTGATAGCAGGATACGAATCATATCCCTCTACCGTGAAATCCTCATACTTGAAATCAAAAAGATTTTTGATATCAGGATTGATTTTCATAACTGGAAATGATCGAGGTGTATGAGTGAGTTGCTCACGAACCTGGTCATAATGGTTGCGATAGATATGTACATCGCCAAATGTATGGACAAATTCTCCGGGTTGCAGTCATGCAACTTGTGCTATCATCATCGTGAGGAGTGCGTAGGATGCAATGTTGAACGGTACTCCGAGAAACACATCAGCTGATCGTTGATAGAGCTGACATGATAGCTTGCCATCGGCAACATAGAACTGGAATAGTGTATGACATGGTGGTGGTGCTGTGTCCTTATCCTTGATGAGCTCTTCTATCTCTCCAACATTCCATCCGGAGATGAGATTGCGACGGCTGTATGGATCATTCATGAGAGTATTGAGGACATTTTGCATCTGATCGATCACATTACCCTTCTTGGTCTCCCAGGCTCGCCACTGCTTGCCATAGACAGGACCGAGATCTCCCCACTCGAGTGCGAACTCTGCATCATTTTTGATCCGATCGATAAATACTATGAGCTCTCTATCCCACTCTGGACTATAGCGAGTGAGCTCAGTATCCTTACCAGTTTTTTTGAGATATTTAGAGTATGCCCATTCGTTCCAGATCTTCACATCATTGGCAACCAGCGGTCGGATATTGGTCTCTCCAGAGATGAACCAGAGGAGTTCATGGATGATCCCTCGGATAAATACCTTTTTGGTAGTGAGAAGTGGGAAACTACTCGAGAGATCGAACCGGATCTGATGACCAAAAATCGATCGAGTCCCGACACCAGTACGATCGCTTCGGTCGACTCCAGTATCCATGATCTTTTGGAGGAGGTCGAGATATTGTTGTTCTGCATGCATAGATGAAAAATTAAGAATTTTTGACAAGAGATATAAATTTGCCTTGTGAGAAATCTGTACTCGCTATCTCATGGAAACCTGATCGAAACTCCGATACTCTGATATCTCACTCATATTCTCAATCAATGAGAGTGAGCTCTACTCGATCGACAAGTGACTGATCAAAAAACTGATCATAGAGTGACGCTCATCCGATGAGCCATACTTGCTCGATATTTTCTACCTGCAGAGTCGAGATAAAAAGCTCAATACTCGAGTAACACTCCACTCCATCGATAGCAATACGAGTGATGATAATATTGCGACGATGTGGGAGTGGCCTGAACTTGTCTGGAAGAGACATATAGGTATTGCGACCCATCACAACAATAGCTCCAATCGTGAACTCCTTGAACCGTTTCATATCTTCGGGAATGTGCCATGGGAGTCCATTTTTGCTACCGATCAGGAGCATCGAGTCCATAGCGAGTATCGCTGTGATATGCATAGTATATCTAGTTACGTCATGTCGTCCCGAATCCGCCACGATCTGATGCTTCCATATTTTCAACAAGCTGGAACTCTGGTTTCTCTATCTTCACGAACATCCCCTGTCCAATTCTCTCCCCTTTTTTGATCATGACTTCTTCTTTTCGCATATTGATATAGGGGAATTTGATACTATCAGTATCTCCACAGTAGTCCTGATCTATGATGCCTATACTATTGACCTGCATGAGTCCATAGTTTTTGAATATGCTTGATCTCGGGGCTACGACGAGACAATATCACTCTGGCGTTGCTATCACTGTACCAGTCTCAACCATCTTCCACTCTCCGGGAGCAAATACAACATCTTCGAGTGCCTCAAAATCAAATGCACAAGCTCCAGGGGTCTTGTATTCGAGGACTTTGCCAGTCTGATTCTTGATACGAACTTGCATAGATAACTAAATATTAAAAAATACCTCCAGATTATATGAAAATAGGAGGATTTGGCTAGTGAAAATATACTTCTTTCGGAGGATATCTCAAAAAAAAGAAGTTCCGAGATCATCCGTAAACTGCGAAGCAGATACTGATGAGATCGTATGCAAAGCTCGAGGCATAAAAATTTTTTCGAAGTGAGCTTACATATAAGTAAGTGATCGAGAAAATAATTTTTATAACGATGAAATTCATAGTTTTTCAGAGATCCCTTATTTTTTGATATAGCCTACCATATTATCCTCTCCTTCTCAATATCTTCCCACTTTTTTGTAGTCTTGGTCTGGTGGACTCGTCATCTCAGCGAAGAGGAGCTGGGCGATATCCATACCAGGGCGGAGGATGATCGGGACTGAGTTCATATTCGCAAGTTCGAATGTGATATTGAGATAGTGTCCAGGATTGATCAGTCCTGCCGTATTATGGACGATGAGTCCAATACGAGCTAGCGAAGATTTGCCTGATAATTGAATCAAGTATTTCTCAGAGCCAAATTTCTCGACACTCGTACCGAGTACTGTCACTCCAGGCCTGAGGATGAGTCATTGCTCAGCCGTGACGATGATCTCCTCATACTCAGGGAGGATATGATTGACAGGGTCGATATTGGCTACAGAGTACTCCTTCACAATCAAGAATCGATCTCCGAGACGGATATCATAGCTCGCAGGCTGGAGACGAGCCTCATCAAAACCTGAGATAGAGATAGTGCAAG
>JAYSSB010000043.1:0-5556 GCA_043720755.1 Candidatus Altimarinota bacterium
GGATGAACAGATAACCATATTGTACTACTTGATATATATGGATCTGTAGGACTCACAGGGAAAGAGGCAGAACATCTCCTCGAATCTATCGGTGTATCAACCAACAAGAATATGATCCCCTACGATCCTCGTAAGCCACTTGATCCATCAGGTATACGTATCGGTACTCCTGCTATTACAACACGAGGATTTGATACTGCATCATCCGTAGCACTTGCTCATATCATGGTACAAGCCCTCAAGCATCCTACTGATACAGTTCTCCATATCCAACTCAAATCACAAGTCAGAGATCTCTGCATCAAGTATCCTATTCCTGGTATCCACTAATCTCATATTTTTATGGAAGATCTCGATATCACATCTTCTGGGGAATCATCCGAATCGGGATGAGTCTCCCCAGAGGGTATCCTTGAAAAAAGTGAAAAACAAAAAGAATCCTATAAAAAAGCCCAAGCTCAAATACAGAGATCCCAAAAAGATGAAAAAAAAGCGAAATGAGATAATAATGACCTATTCGATATTTTATCAAGATGTATCAATAATCCCTACTACGAGACACTCATACCAGTGGTAACTGATATCCTCAGTATCACGATGCCATCACGTCCTATCATAGGACTCCTCGTACTCGTATATCCCGAGGCGGCTCATCATGTATTCCATACTATCAAGCATCCTGAACACATCCACATGATGCAATGACTCCATCGATATGATGAACCATGGGTATTTCATGAAAAAGATCTCCATATATCCCTGAGAGAATGGATGAGTACATGGATTGAGAGTTTTGATACATATGTGGTTATGGATGATTCTTCTATCATCATGCAAAAAAAGTTCTTTGCCATGATAGATTCTTCAGAAGATATCATCCTCTGAGCTATCACAGAATTTGTTTTATTTTTTTTCCAGTCACGCAATATTGTCATCTCTCGAGATACGACAACAGCATATAGCAAATTCATCCTTCGCAACATCCGTACCAATCTCCAGAAATCAATCCTTGCTCATCCAGATGGCGATATGGCTCTCGATGAGATACGTATCGATATGAACCTATTCGGTATCTAGGAGATTGCGATATTCGAGTGAGAGGACTATCACGATCATACAGCCCATCAGAAGTATTGATATAGGTTCAGCCAAAACTGTAGGAATAGTGTAGGTATATCCATTTCCAAAAAATTTGCCCACCCACATGATATATGCTGTGGGAACATATATGAGCCATCCCCATATGTACAGGGCATAGGCTCCGAGATAGGATATCCCGAGATACGCTATACTCGCAAAAAGTATCCAACCGAGTACGCCACTGATGAGCATATTGGATATCAATGTAAGAAGCGGTATAACTCCAAAATGATATATGATAGCAATCATGCTCCCGATGCTTGCCGATAGAGTCACACTCACTATATCAACTACCCATCTTGGTAGATAGCGTCTACTCAATAGACTCCCTATCCTCTTATGGAAGAGGAGTATACCAAGCGTTCCTGAAAATGAGAGACCAAAACCAGAATCATATACGAGAGCAAGAGGAGAATATATGAGGATGATCCATCCTACCAAAAATAATATCGAAACAGATGATGCTCTCTTGCCACCTTCCATTGCCATATAGGTAATCAGTCACATCGCAACGGCTCTCACAACTGGCATATCCCAACCGACGAGACTGCCATAGAGGAGTACAAATACGATAATAATACAACTCCGCACCCATCGACTGAGTGCCACATATCTGAGTATCCCCGTGAGTAGTACGATCACAAATGCTATATTCGATCCACTGACCACGAGAATATGAGTGATTCCAGCATTGGTAAAATATTGTTTTGTTTCACTCGAGAGTAGCTCGATATTGCCAATAGTCATTCCCAGAATAATCCCAGCTATATTCTCTGGAAAACCACGAAAAAGTACTCACTTTGCCCAATGTTGGACGCTCTCGAGAATATTGTATTGATGAATTTGTTTCCGCTCAAATACAGGAACAATACTCTTGCCATAGATACGATGATACCAAGCATACCCAGCAAATCCACGAATCGGCCTTTCGATAATAGGAAGTATCTTCCCACGATATCCGATCGTATCTCATACTGATATATGGAGATTATTCGGTACTTCTACGAATAGACCAATATCATATTGCCCGATTTCGTAGATTTCTTTTGTCGATCTATTGGCGATATTGTCGATCTTGAGACGATAGTTGGATCTGAGATCGCTTGTATACATCAGATGTTCGACAGTACCGACGATATCATAGCTCCCAGAGAATCCACTTGTGATAGTATTGATTTTTCCCCACCTATCTTGTCTCATATCGAACTCACTCCTACCGAGATACCATCCACAGAGTGATACTATGAGCATCAGGATGACTATGTACCATTTTCTCCATCCTCCGAGAAGGATGATCACAAGAGGGGATAGGAGTGCTATCTCTATACTCAATCGTCCACTCGTGATGAGTCAACAACCGATCCCTATGGCAAACACAAAAAACCCAAGTAAAAATATGATACGAGGATGTCCTATTGTCGAGTGATAGAGAGTATTCATACGAGAGCATAGCCAATCAGTCCAACAGCGAGTATCTGAGTCATGTTGAGATATATCCGAGAACTAAAGAGGTCACTTGCTCCATCGAGAAATCCTCAGAGAAATATCACTATAGCAAATATCCCCATCCCCATATATCAAACGAATCCTTCTGGTAGAGCGATACGTCGCTCGAGCCTATAGAGGAAACTCGCTATCAAGAGGGTAGATATACTATATATGATAGGAAGTGGGAATGTGGGATTCTGAAATGGTACGATACTATCGATATTGGTATAGTGGATCGATATCATACTCTCCATCACGATACCATAGAGTTGTCCCCCAAGGAGTACTCCTACGTATCCGATACTTGCTGCGATGAGAAAAGCAGGAACAATGCTATCCCAATATTTTCCTCGATCTCGAGCCTTGGATAAGGTCTTATACAAAAAGAGTACCAAAAATCCAACAACCCCACCAGCAAAGGAGAGACTATAGTTATCCGTGATAAAAAATTGTTTCAAAAAAGAAAGAATATCACCTGTTGCAAAGAGGTCTATAAAAAGAAACTTCTCCGTTCTCCAATCAGCAAAAATATAGAATATACGGCTAAAAAAGAAAATAGATATCGTAAAATCAATGATCGAGAGAAATATATGATTCGATATACCACGCCTTGTTACAAAGTGATGGAGTAGTACAAAAAATACAATCCAAGCGAGAGTCATAAAAACTCCAAAGGTATAGATCGATACCCAATCATTGATGTTTATTATGGGATACACAATATTTGAAATTAGAGATTATTTTGCATATTCGATTACTCGTTTTTCACGAATCAGGTTTATCTTGACCTCCCCAGGATAGCTACAGTTTGCCTCGATCTGGAGAGCTATAGCTCGTGCTCGCTTCTCCGCATCGAGATCTGATATAGTATCTGCATCGACAAATACTCGGATCTCACGACCAGCGGATAGTGCATATGCCTTGTTGATCCCCGGGAAGCTCATAGCAATACTCTCCATCTCTTGGTTTCTCTTTACAAAATCCTCTACATTCATCCGTCTTGCACCTGGACGAACGGCAGATATCGCATCAGCGATCTGGACGATCTTGGTCTCTATACATATCTGTGGTACATCATCATGATGCCCTTCGATGATGTTGATCGTCTTCTCATCGAGACCATATTTGCGAGCGATACGACCACCGATCTCTGGATGAGTTCACTCTATATCGTGATCCATCGCTTTACCGAGGTCATGGAGGAGTCATCCCTTGAGTGCGAGTACTGGATCAGCCCCGATCAGCTTGGCGATGGCCTCAGCGATGTAGGCTACCTCTTTCGAGTGCATCAGTATATTTTGTCCATAGCTGGTACGGAATCTGAACTTCCCAATCAGTGGTATGATCTCCTCAGGAATACCCATGATACCCATCTCGTCGATCGTCTTGCGACCGAGATCATAGATGAGCTTATCAGCATCAGCTTGATTTTTCTCGACGATCTCTTCGATACGAGCCGGCTGTATCCGCTTATCTGCGATGAGATCTTCGAGAGACTTCTTGGCTATATATCTGCGAAACAGGTCAAAACTCGAGAGAAACACGGTATCAGGAGCATCATCGATGATGAGTGATACTCAGGTTGCCTTCTCGAATGCTATGATATTGCGTCACTCTTTTCCGATAATCTTTCACTTGAGATCATCACTCTCGAGTTGTACCATGGTCTGTGTACTCTCTCCAGTGACCTCACCTGCATATTGCTGGATAGATTTGATGAGTATCTCACGGGCCATATCAGCTTCACGATTTTTGAGTTCTTTTTTCTTCTTTTCGATGAGGGAGACGATATCTCGCTCGTAGATATCCTCGGTCGACTGCATGAGGAGATCCTTGGCATCTGATTGTGAGAGTTTGGCTATAGACTCGAGTTTACCTGAGAGTTCCGAGTTCTTGCGATCGAGTGATCCTATACGCTCATCTATCTGAGTTTCTTTTTGTCTGAGAGCTGTTTGTTTTGACTCGAGTTCTTCGTATTTTCGGTCTATTTTTTGTTCTTTTTCAGCGAGACGACTCTCTTGCTCGACCGCTCATTGCTTGCGTTCTCGGATATCGGTCCTCGCATCATCGATTTCTTTCCTCAGATTGGTAGCTATTGCCTCAGCTCTTGTGATGACATCTCGAGATTTTTCTTCAGCTTCCGAGATGATTTTATTGCCTGATTTTGCTTGCTTGTTTTGTAGTATCAAAAACGAGATGATACTCCCTCAAATTCCCCCAACAAGGAGAGAGAGGAATATAAAAATATTCATATATAAGGTAGTTATTGTGATAAAAATTGGAATGGAGTATCCAATTTTGTAGTATTTTGAACGTTTTGGAGTTTTGTTTTGAGTCTTATAGTCTTAGAGAGATGTTGATTGTTGCTCTGTAGGAGAAGACTCTCAAATACTATATGAGAAAAAATAAAAATTGCGAATTTTTTTGTATTTTTATTGCTATTTTGCCTTATCCAAAGCTAAAATAGTATATTGAAAACATATATTTTTATGTTGTGAGTATTTTTGGATGTGAATAGAATGTGAAGAGATGATACTTTTATTTGACTTTGTGTATCTATTTCATAATATTTGCGTGTAATCTCTGGATCTTGGTCTCTATAGTTGATCCTTGGAAGAGCTCATTAACATCTCTTTCTCAATAGCTTGGTTTCCCCTCATTTGTATCACTGTACAACGAGAGGACTTGTTTTGGTATCTCAACTACCCGATCGAGTCCTCTCGTTATGCAAATAACTTGAGGTTAAAGCTTTAACCTCCCCATCAGTCAATGATGGATGGTTGTCTCCTCACTGACCATGAGGGGCAAAAACCGATATATACTGACCATATATATCACAAATAGTTCCCGCTTGGTTTCCTTTATTTTTTTACCCATATTATATTATGAGTAACTTCTCTACGAAGATCGCTTCTACAGCAAGTGTAG
>JAYSSB010000044.1:0-1971 GCA_043720755.1 Candidatus Altimarinota bacterium
ATGAATACATCATATAATGAACTTGCGAATGAGGTAGACTTATACCGTTCTCTATTTCAACTGATTTCCATACATCCTATGCTCAATGGAGGATATACATGGAGACTATGAGAAAAATGAAAAGAAAAACAAATATTGATATCCTCTGCAGGGATAAAAGAAAAATCACTAAAGCCTAAAGAACTTGCGATTATAGCGATAGCACTATCAGAATGAAATGAATTATCAGAACTTGAAAGACTCTATTCACAGGGAAAAATTATGGATGCTGGTATAATATCCATAGATGATATTGTCGCTACGACTCAACATCTGACGACTGTAACACGTAGAGAACACATAACAAGTAGAAGATTCATCATAAATGCTACAGAAAATGCAGCAAAAATAACTATGTTACTATGAGCCTATAATAGTATTGCAAAACATCTCATAGAATATCATGATGATATCAATGATCCAGAATATATGATTCTTTTAGGTTATATTATAGCTATTTTAGGATATAGATTTGAATTCCGTCCATATATGATCAATCATAAATTGAATGATACAAATTGGGTACAGATATATGATTCTATGTTTTCAAATTTTAATGAAAATAGTAAGGCATACTATGCTGATAAATGATACCATGCACTTTGGGAAGTATTTTGTTCTATTCGTAATGAAATAGAGTACAAATTACTCATCAAAAAGACGAAACAAGATATACTATCAAGTTCTCCTATTGCTCCTGAGCTTGTATCCTCACTACTCGCAAATATATCTACCCCACAATCTCCCTCGGCTTCGAGCCATCTGCAGGACCCACTATCCCCATAGATTCGAGGATATCGACAACACGAGCGGCTCTACCGTATCCGAGCTTCAGATGTCGCTGGAGCATCGATGTCGAGCACTTGCCTGCTGATCTCACGAGTTCGATAGCTTCATCGATGATCTTCGGGTCTTCTTCGAATCATGCATGCTCTGATGCTGCACTCCCCTCCCAGCTCCCACGATCTCACTCTACTATAGATGGATCATATATCTCTGCGAGCATCTGAGGATCTATCGTACGACGGATGTGTCCTACGACTCTCTCGACCTCATCTGTATCTACGAGAACTCACTGGATACGAGTGGTTGCCATCGATCCTGTCGGAAAGTAGAGCATATCTCCACGTCCGAGGAGATCCTCTGCCCCATAGGCGTCCAGAATAGTACGAGAGTCTATACCAGATGCTACAGTAAATGCTACTCGAGATGGGACATTGGCCTTAATAAGTCCCGTGATCACATCAACTGATGGACGCTGAGTTGCGAGGATCATGTGGAGTCCGACAGCTCGAGCCTTTTGGGCTATTCGTGTGATAGCTTGTTCGACTTCTTTTTTGTTGCCACTCATCATGAGATCAGCGAGCTCATCGATGATGATGACTATTGCTGGCATACGGTCATTGTTGCTTACTTTTGCATTATACTCTTCGAGGTTACGAGCATTGAGCGGCTTGAGTGTCGAGTATCGTCTCTCCATCTCAGCAACTCCCCACTTGAGTGCGTTGAGTGCCTTGTCTGGAGAGTTGATCACTGGAGTGAGGAGATGTGGGATACCATCATAGACTCCGAGCTCGACCTGCTTAGGATCCACCATGATCATACGGAGTTCTGATGGAGTATTCTTGTAGAGGAGCGAGAGTATGAATCCGTTCATCCCGACAGATTTCCCTGAGCCTGTCTGTCCTGCGATGAGGAGATGTGGCATCTTCGCGAGATCTCCGACGATGAAGTCCCCATTGATATCCTTGCCTACGGCGATGGCGAGCTTGGACTTGTGTCTCGTGAACGCCACATCCTCGAGGACCTCTTTGATACCGACGGTATCTCGTTTCTCGTTTGGTACCTCTATCCCCACGAGTCCGAGTCCTGGGATTGGAGCCTGTATTCGGATAGATTTTGCCTTGAGTGCGAGGGTGAGATCTTTTTTGA
>JAYSSB010000045.1:0-1970 GCA_043720755.1 Candidatus Altimarinota bacterium
GGAGTGGGAATCCATCCTGCAAATTAAATCTGATCTGATGACCAAAAATAGATCGAGTCCCTACACCAGTACGGTCGCTTCGATCTACACCAGTATCCATGATCTTCTGGAGCAAGTCGAGATATTGTTGTTCTGCGTGCATAGATGAGAAGATTAGGGATTACGAACCAGTGTAATAAACCGACCCTGAGAGAAGTCTACACTCGATATCTCGTGAAAATCTGAACGAAACTCGGATACTCGGATATCTCACTCATATTCTCAATCAATGAGAGTGAGCTCTACCCGATCTACTAGACCTAGAGCAAAGAACTGATCATAGAGTGAAGCTCATCCGATAAGCCATATTTGCTCAATATTTTCAGATTGTATAGCTGAAGTAAAATCCTCAATACTCGAGTAGCACTCTACTCCATAGATAGAGCTACGAGTGATGACGATATTTCGCCTATTCGGTAGTGGTCGGAATTTGTCTGGGAGAGACATATAGGTATTGCGACCCATCACCACAATACCTCCAGTCGTGAACTCCTTGAACCGACGCATATCTTCAGGAATGTGCCATGGGAGTCCATTTTTCCTCCCGATAAGGAGTGAAGGGTCCATGGCGAGTATTGCTGTGATTTTCATGAGAGTATTTAGTTGCGTCCTGTCGTACCGAATCCTCCACGATCTGATGCCTCCATCTTTTCAACAAGTTGGAACTCTGGTTTTTCGATCTTGACGAACATCCCTTGTCAGATTCTCTCCCCTTTTTTGATCATGACTTCTTCTTTTCGCATATTGATATAGGGGAATTTGATCGTATCAGTATCTCCACAGTAGTCCTGATCTACGATACCGACACTATTGACCTGCATGAGACCATAGTTCTTGAATATACTCGACCTCGGTGCTACGACGAGACAGTATCACTCTGGCGTTGCGATGACCGTACCTGTCTCTACCATCTTCCACTCTCCTGGAGCGAATACGACATCCTCGAGTGCTTCAAAATCAAATGCACAAGCTCCAGAAGTCTTGTACTCAAGTACTTTTCATGATGGATTTTTGATCTGAACTTGCATAGATATCTTAGATTAAAATACTTCTAGAGTATATGAAAATCAGAGAATTTGGCTAGTAGAAAAATTATTTTTTGATGTATCCCACCATATTATCTTCACCCTCTCCGTATCTGCCGACTTTTTTGTAGTCTTGATCTGGGGGCGAACTCATCTCAGCGAAGAGGAGCTGAGCAATATCCATACCAGGACGGAGTATGATAGGAACTGAATTCATATTCGCAAGTTCGAATGTGATATTGAGATAGTGACCAGGATTGATGAGTCCTGCAGTATTGTGGACGATGAGTCCGATGCGAGCGAGAGATGACTTACCTGAGAGTTGGATGAGATATTTCTCAGAACCAAATTTCTCGATACTCGTACCGAGAACTGTCACTCCAGGCCTGAGGATGAGTCATTGCTCAGCCGTCACTATGATCTCCTCATATTCTGGGAGGATATGATTGACAGGATCGATATTGGCGACTGAGTATTCTTTTACTATGAGAAATCTATCCCCGAGGCGTATATCATAGCTCGCAGGCTGGAGACGAGAATCATCAAAGTCAGAGATAGCAATATCACCAGAGTCAATAGCAGTACGGATATCACGGTCAGAGAGATACATAGACGAAAAATTATTTGAAACAGTATACTTATTTTTTGGATATTTCAACTCACTGGAGATAGTATTGGATAATTTTCTTGTAATCCCATCACGCCTGAGCCCAATAAGTTGCTCATATTCCAGATATACCAACCCCGTGTCCAGACTTGATACGTCATACTGATCCAGGATCAGCGACTGACTGGAGATAGGGGGTATCTCTGCAGTTTTGACCTCGATTGTTCTGACAGTACTCGAGTGCTGAGAGAGTGCGTCCATCCGAAGATGAGTGATACCAAGGCTTGATGAGACTCCCC
>JAYSSB010000046.1:0-5475 GCA_043720755.1 Candidatus Altimarinota bacterium
CGACCATAGTGTATCAGTCCATCACTATCATGGAGATAGTAGTAGTACAGAGAACTCTCTGGAGAGAGTGCAGCTCGCCAAGTTCTGAGGGGGATACTCGCTATCGGTGTCGGCGGATATCCCTGAGTACTCCTCGTATTGTATGGATTGGTGTCACGGATAACTGATCCAACAAAGCTCGGAGTACACTGTTTCTGAGTTTTAGCGTAGCCATAGCAGACAGTCGCATCTGCTCACATCGCTATCTTTTCATTGACTCTCTTGGAGAGGATACCAGCGACGATCGGCTGATTGGGTTCACGACGCTCCTCACGCTCCACGATCGATGCGAGGATGAGGGTTTGATAGGCTTTTTTTGGATCGAGTTTTGTATACTCTCCTCATATTTTTTTATCAAATTCTCGGAGCATGATACGGATCGCATCATCAGTCGTTGCATCTTGGCGGAGACGATAGGTATCTGGATAGAGAAATCATTCGAGACTCTTGAGTCAGTTCAAAAATGAAAAATCTCTCTGGTATTGGGAAAAATTGAGTCGAGATATCTCGAGAAAATCTCAGACTTTCCCAATTCCCTTGTTTGCAAGATACCCATCTATATCGTATGAGCTCCATCCCGGGAGGATCGTGATCGTCTGATCGATATAGAGTGGAGTTCTGAGAGTCTCGGTGACAAAATCAGATACCGTCGTAGCACGAATCGTCTCATATGTCCCAGCAGCTATAGAGATCGTAGGTGCAAAAAATCTAACCCAAAGTCGATATCTCCAAGACGCTACTGGGAATCAGAGCTTATCTCCAAGAGTCGATATGGTATATCATTTTTGGATCGTGTACTTGCCTACTGGCACTGTTGCAGACCCGACACTCCATACGAGATATATAGCAAATAGGAATAGAGCAAAAATCACAAGTACAAAAAATCGCAGCGATCGAGGAGATCTCTCGTATTGAGCTCTCCGTAGAGATGCCGATCGAGTACTAAAAGATGACATACGATATATATAAAAAATATTTTCTACTTAGGATTGCCTGTGATGGCTTGGACTTTTTGCGTAGCATCGATGACTCCACTATAGGCTGACTGTACGGCTCGACCTGCCTCTTGTACTTGATTGACCTTGGTTGTGACTGTAGTATTGAGATTCTCTACACCTTCTTTTGCATCTTTTATGTAGGGTATTGCTGTATTTTTGATCTTGTTCACGAGAGAGCTCGCAGAGTCAGATCCAGATGCGAATTGGAGTGAGGCATCTTTAATATTGCGGATTTTTGCATTGATTGCTGGATCTCAATACTGATCAGCAAGAGCAGGTACTGTGAATACGAGGAGTACATATGAGAATCCAAGGAAAAATATGAGTCCAATAAGTCGAAAAAACATAAGTAAAAAGTTAGAGATTATTTCATCAGATCTTCGATAGAACGAGCGTTTTCGATATCTTCTCCGATTTTTGCGATATCTGCGGCATTGATACCAGTAGTATCAGGATTTGCTTTGTTTGCCATAGTAGCCCCGAGAGTTCCACCATTTTTGATGAATTCTGAGAAGAACTGTTTCCCTTGCTCAGATGCAAGGAGCTCTGATGCCATCGTATTGAACTCAGCTGCGAGATGTGAGTGAGTACCACAGATACCACAGTTGATCTGGAGATCGAGTCATCTCGAGCTCATCCCAGTGATGATGATATGCTCAGTACTCGTATGACTACTACAGTCTGGACAGATATAGTTGGCGAGGACTGATTCGACTATGTTGCGGAGGAATATATAGGGCATAGAGGATAGATCTTAGAGAGTAGGGTTGAGATTTTTGTGGATGCGGCGGATAGTCTCATCTCGACCGAGGATATATGCGAGTTCGAACGCTCATGGCGAGAACTCCTCACCCGAGAGGGCTACTCGCAGGGGCCAGAGAACCTGTCAGTTCTTGCGTCAGGCTGATGCAATAGCAGATATGAGAGACTCCTTGATTGCATCGATTGAGTTATAGTCTGCTGACTCAAGGAGTGGTAGTACGAAGGCGAGTGAGTCAAGTCATTGTTCGAGGGATTCAATTTTCATCTTGGGATTGGCGATGAGGTCGCTACGGATCTGAGAGTCTCCATAGAGACACGCAGTGAGAGAGATATACTCATCGAACCTTTTCATACGAGTCTGGAGCTCTCCGATGATACGACTATTGTAGTCATAGTTCTTCTGAGAGAACACATCCCTATAAAAATCTGACTCAAATTCCTTGAGATAGCCCGCAATGCGATCATGGAGCTCTCAGAGTTCTAGACGCTTTATATATTCCCCATTCATCCAGTCGAGTTTGATCGGATCGAGCACTGCTCATGACTTGTGGATATCTGTGATCTGGAAGAGTGATATCATCTCATCCATATTCATGATCTCATTGTCATGACCGGGATGCCAACCGAGGAGAGCCAAGAAGTTGAGGAGTGCTTCAGGGAGGTATCATTTTTTGATATATTCAGAGACTGACACATCTCCAGTACGTTTGGAGAGTTTTTTGCCATCAGAGCCCAGTACATTCGGGAGATGAGCATACTCAGGCAGAGTGATACCGAGAGCACGAGCTGTGAGTATCTGCTTGGGGATAGAGCTGATCCACTCTTCTCCTCGCATGACGTGAGATATCTGCATCAACTCATCATCGATGACGATCGCTCCATGATATGTCGGGAATCCATCAGACTTGAGGAGCACCTGATCCTCTACCTCATTGCTCGAGAACTCGATACGACCACGGATCATATCATTGAGTGTGAGGATTTCATTTTTGGGTACTTTGAGTCGGATCGTGTAGGGGTCTCATGCCACAATCCGCTCTCTTGCCTCCTCGATTGGGAGATGACGACAGTGTCCATCATATCGAGGTGGGAGACTCAGTTCTTCTTGCTCAGTACGCAGAGCAGTGAGACGATCTGAACTACAGAAACAGTAGTACGCAGTCCCCTCTTCGCAGAGCTCGTGAAGTCGTGGAGCATAGAGATGGAGTCTCTCACTCTGGATATAGGGTCCGTAGGCTCACTCATGCCTGATGCTCTCATCTGGAGTCAGTCCGAGTATATCGTGAGTATCGAGGATCGCATCGATCGCCCCTTCGACGAGACGAGTCCTATCTGTATCCTCTATACGGATGATATATTGTCCCTGATTGTGTCTTGCCCAGAGGTAGCAATAGAGTACTGTACGGAGTCATCCGATATGGACATATCAGGTAGGAGATGGGGCAAAACGGGTACGAACAGTCATGAGAAATATAGTCAATATATACTTCTATATATATCAAAAAATGCCGATAAAGCAAGGAAAACTCAAGAAAACAAATAAACTTGTATTTATAATAAAATATGTTAATATATAAAAGTAATATTTATATAACTATAAAAAATATGAACACGACAGCAGCTACTAATGTTCCCGTTAGCTCAATTGGCATATACTCGATATCTGATACTATGCTACGTCAAATCAAAAATCTTTGTGATGTAACACTCCAATCAACATGATCAACTCAAAAAACATTAAAGCCTATAAAAAAAGTGTACGATAGATTCCTAGAAATAGCACAGCAAAATCGGTATGATACCACTCAAAAAAATACCATGAATGGTCATCCTGAGACAGCAGAATATATAGCACTCAGAAGACTTGATATTTTTGATATACTGTGAGCTATATGACTCGCAACAAGTGCGGAACTATCAGATAAGGATATTCCAAAAGTACTAATGCCTATACAATTATCTGCAAAAAAAGTACTCGAACTCATCAGTACTAAAGAATCTCCTCAAAAATAATACACATTCCTACAATTCACGCTCATTTCACAAGAATGGGCTTTATTTTTGTACAAAATACTCTATACTACATCATATATAAATCTACTTCTCTTGCGTCTCTCCTATCAGATTCCGATCATCACTGGACTTGCGATCATAGCAACTACTGTTGTCAATATTTTGGCGTTTCAGTATTTTATGAGTACGCTGTTCGTCGAGTACACTCGTGAGGTGCAAGAGAACGATCAAAAATCGAGTCTCTCCCCAGACAAGCTCAGAGCTGTACTCGATGTGAGCAATCTCTCGAGTAATAAACAAGAAGAATACAAAACCGTCGTATCCGAGCTCTCGACGATATCTACCTCTCTCGAGAATATCAGTAACAATCCAGAACTCTATATACAAAATGGATCATGATCGAGAGAGGCAAGTGAGAGTAGTTACGCCATATCAGCGACTCGACAGAGCTCTACTCCAGAGCGACTATTCGCCAATATCACGACCATCATCACCAATCCTACGAGTTGGGCGAGAGATACTCCAGAGTCTCGTCTGATCATCGCACTCCTCATGAGACTCCTCGCTACCAATCTCGTATTCCTCTCTCTCGTCATCGGGATCTACTTCTGGTGGATACGACGAGTATTTGCTCCGGTACATCTCATCATCGATAGACTCCAGGCATATATCGATAGCTCCAGGTATCAGCGTATTGTCTATACTCGAGATGATGAGTTCACGCCACTCGTCCAGACGATCAATAGTCTCTACAAGTCCCTCAGAGTACAGGAGAATATCAGATCCAACTTCCTCTCGGATATATCTCATGAGATCCGTACTCCGATCACAGCGGTGAAGTGCTACCTCGAGGCAATAGAGGATGGTATGATGCAACTCGATACCAAAACTGTACCACTCCTACAAGCAGAGCTCACGAGACTCACAAGTATCACGGAGGAGATTATGCAGTATGAGCACCTCACACATCATGTGACGACGGATATCCATGTAGAGAGATTCTCGATACGTCCACAGATCGAGGAGCTCATCTATGAATATACACCCCAGCTCCTCACGAATCAACAGACGATCCTCATCACTGGAGAGATAGCGGATTCTATGCGCATGGATACCAATATGTTCGTACAAATACTCCACAATATCTTCTCGAATTTTATCAAATATGCTGGCAAGTGAACAACTCTCAACTGCCAATACTCACTCAGCAAAGAAAGTGTCACAATACAATTCTCAGATACTGGAGTTGGTATCCCAGAGGAGGAGATATCTCTCGTGAGAGAAAAATTCTACCGAGTAGATAAGTCACGAACTCGAGATAGTAGTATGAGTATGGGAATCGGACTCTCAATCATCGATCATATCATCCGTATCCATGATGGATCTCTCGATATCTCGAACAATATACCTCATGGTCTCACGGTAGTGATGACTATACCGAGATAGGCTAAAACACAATCACAAATTCTCACTTGACTTTGCCTTCTCATTTGAAATATTCTACTACTTCGTGGATCGTTCCTCTTTTGAACTCTTCGAATTTTTTGGTAATCTCGCGACCGACAACAATAGGAGTATCAGCACCAAAATAGGTCTCGAACTCAGCGAGAGTACGCTCGATGCGATGTACTGATTCGTAGACGACGACGGTATATTCTTTATT
>JAYSSB010000047.1:0-1955 GCA_043720755.1 Candidatus Altimarinota bacterium
TATCACTGATAGCATCGATCTCGCCATTTTCGATCTTTTCTACGATTGTATCCATATCTGTTGCCTCCTCACCATCATTGGCAGTGCCGATGATATTATCAAAAAGTCCCATAAAAGAAAAGAAAAAGAGTAATTATTTTCTAATATAACATAATACCTCTGATTTTGCAAAAATCTCTTGCATTTATGTAGTACTTTTTTGTTTTTTTCTTATACTATTGATAACTTTAGTTTTTAATTCTTCTTTTTTATGCGATTTTTTCTCAGATTTATTGTCACATCACTCACCCTATTTGCTCTCATACAATATGGCTATCTCAGTGGAGTCGAGCTCAGAGACGGTACTACATCACTTCTTGTATTCGTATTTATCCTCTGACTTGTCAATCTGATTGTCTGAGGACTCCTCAGACTCATCACACTCCCTATCAGATTCCTCACTATGGGTATCATCGGATTCGTCATATCTCTCATCATTGTCAGGCTCACTGATGAGGCAGTTGCATGAGTCACACTCATCGGTTGGCTCCCTGTCATCATCATCGCTCTCGTGATGGGTGTGATATCATCTCTATTTGGCTAGATATATATTCTCTGTGTATCAAAAAAAGAACTCCCTATTTCGGGAGTTCTTTTTGACTGATTATATCCGTGATGATGACAGCTCCATTGCCTCATATCTTCCACTCGGCATAGATATCTCATTCTCGGATCTTGCGTTCGAGCTCGAGCCCAGTTCATTCTGGGATGAACCAGCGATCTGTCGCAGTAGTGCGGAATCTATAATTTCCAGTACAATTTCATTTTGAATCTATAGTAGCATCATAATACCTCTCTCCATTATAGTATGTATCAGTTTTTGATTTTGATTCTTTCACAATACGACTCACATCATCATCTCCCCAGCTCATGTACCTGATAGTATCTCATACCTTGAGTCCTTCTATACATTCATTTGACTCATAGGCAAGAGTTTTCCCTGATGCTGTTTTGATGGTATAGGATTCTTTTTGTGTACTTGATCCATCTCGTACCTGGAAATATATCCCTGATTCTGGCTTGGATTTTGTAATACGTGATATCGAGACTACAGAGTTTTTATCCAGAGTTATACTTGCGTACAGATGTTCGTAATAATTCCCAGTATCTATGCTCCCACTGTAGGGGAGCTCGTAGGAGAGATTGACGTAGTCTCATCTGAATATATCAGTAGGGTCATAGCCTCTGAGTGGTACATATACGGTAGTACCAGTTGACTTGAGTATCTCATATCTCACGACAAAACTCGAGAGGATGAGTATTTGGAGTCCTATAGCTAAGAGGATGAGTATTTTACGAGACATATGAGGAATTTAGTATTGAGATATGATCAAAAGATAGATAGTTATTTATATTTCCATAGTTTTTATAATTCTGCGTCTGATTTTTTCGATGAGTATCGTCATAGCAATACAAGCGAGTCCTCCTCCGATAAATATATACGCTCCATCGATCTTTGACTCAAATGCGAATGCAATATATTTGCCAAAGAGGTATATTGTGAGGAATATCATCGATATATTGACGATTGCCCGATTATCTCGCTTGACTCCGAGATAGATCATGAGACTCACAGTGATGAGGTAGACTATATTCGTCAGGATGGCTGGAGTGAGATATGCAATATCTATACCATCACTGTATCTCCCATAATATGTATCCCCAGTGCCATCTACTGACTGTTCGAGTGTATGGAAAAACACAAGACCAATTGGTACGAGTGCTAGCAAAAATGGTACATCTCCTACTGTATCGAGCTTTTTCCTACGGATGATATCGATCATGATCGAGAGAGCCCCGAGCCCTACTATTCCAAAGAGTATCAACATAGTTCCATCTATTGGCCTCTCACTATACCAGGAGTTTCCTCCGTACCTCCAAAAATCTATAAATGTATATGCAAAGAGTCCACTGAG
>JAYSSB010000048.1:0-5457 GCA_043720755.1 Candidatus Altimarinota bacterium
TCCCAGAAAATATGATCACAATAATACCTCCGAGGAGCCACATATACCGTCTCGCCATCTGTGCACTTCCGAGGAGTCCGCTAGAATACGCAAATATACGGTTCGTCACATCGAGTCCAAATGCTCTCACACGAGGGAGAAGCGATGTGCGGATAGCTGTATAAAACAGAGCTATCAAGACAAAAAATACTACCATAAATATCCACGTCGAAAATATTGTATTAGTAATAGGGAATCCGGCAATAGACCATCCCGGAATGATCTCTCACTTGGAACTCGGGATATGAGGACCAGTATGCTCTGTAGTCGCATGAGTAGCTATCTCACTATGAGTCCCCTCAGTCGTATGAGAACCCGATAGAGGAGTATGAGTAGCAGTCTCTGAGTATGTTGTGTTGGTAGTATCTTGCATAGTACGAGCGAGAGTATAGAGAGACTCGATTTTTTTGCAAGTCGATTTTTGAGGAAAAGATATGATATAAAAAACAAAAAGAAACTCGCCAATTGGCGAGTTCAAAGTTTTGAAAATCAAAGGATTCTCATCTCTCGCATTGCACGAGAGAGGATTAGTTATGTATATTGGTATATTTATCGGATATCGACTACATGATAGTTGGATCCAAAGAAAGTGATATGGTAAGTACCACTTCCTCCTCCACTTGCAGTACCACAATTACTTGCAGTACACTTCCAGGCAAGTTTATGTTTCTGGATGAGTCCAGCAGCACTACCGCTGTTTCCAGCAATCGTCCATACCAAATTCTCATCCACAACATTGAGACCATCTACGACACCTTGGGCGTTTTTTGACCAAGATAAGAAGATAGCAACATGAGGTGTAGTGCCGTTAAGGCTATATTTAGTCTTACCACCAAAATGAGCAATCATAGTTCCGGGGACAAGAGTTATATCAGTCCGTACGGTACCGTTGATATTCAAGTAATTCAAAAGTGAATTACCAGGATACCAGCTCGATGTGAGCCCAGAAATACCAGTCATGGCCTTAGCAAAAGCGACACATTGACCAGGAAGTCCACCAATCTCTGTAATCTGATAATGACTTGAACCATTAAATAAAATAGGAGTTTTATATTTACTGGTCATATCAAGTGCACCAGCATTAGCTGCTACATTGAAGGTGGTCAAGAGATTAACAGTATCCGTATCGTGCTTGAGTGTTCTTATGGTGCCCATAGCAGTAGTAGTACCAATACCGTATTTTGAATCAGGAAAAGATGCAGATGATCCTTCCCAGATACGGATACGATTGGCAGGGGCGACAGCGGTAGCTGCCATAGTTGTTGCAGATACTGCAACGAGAGAGAGAAAAAGGAAAAGTTTAGAAAACTTCATGAAAATACTCCAAAAAATGAAAAAAGAAGAAAAATAAAAATAATAAAAATTAGTACCAAATCATGATAATCTCTTTATAAGAAATTAGTGAAAGGAAAATGGAATTTCGGACTCTTTAGGAATCAATCATTCTACTGACTGAAGAGGACGCATATAGAGATTCGTAGTAGCTACAAGATGTAGAACAATATTTTTACCATATCGATCTACACAGTCACCATATGGATTCAGTTGTGATTCTCCTCGTGATGCCCCATCATACATGCCATTCATTACGAATTTAGCAAGGCTGATAGTTAGATTATTATTGAGTATCTTGAGTCCAGTTGTTGGATCGACAGAAATGAACCTTTCTATATCTAAAAACCCGGGTTCAAATACTCGATCGAAAATCAGATACGATAAATCATTACGAGCATTCGCGAGTGCATCCAATCCTTCTGTTGCTCGAAAACTATTTTCACATTCTGTAGCAAGTTTACTCCAGTTTGGATCAGAGAGAGCAAGGAGGAGATGGCGTTCTATCTCAGAAGTCATATATGACATATTTCCAGATTCAGCATCACAGATTCCTTTCTCAGCGAGAGAAATATCATTTTCACAAGTTTTGGTCATAGCATCTATTTGCCCTAGGCTCATAGCTACTCCTGCTGGATTCCCTTTCCCGAATTCATAATAGAGAGTTCTCCCATCACTGAGTGTGACAGATCGACTTTTCCAATCTATATTTGGTTTTTGGAATATTGGTTTCTTTTCTTCTTCTGTCAGGGGTTTCCCACTGCCAAAAGGAGACATTCCCCACTGAGTTTCTGAGTTGGCGACAGTTTCGAGTCGTTTACCAGTATCAGTTTCTATACCTGATTGGGATATAGTATTGATTTTTATTCCATCTGATTGGGATGGTGTATTGTTTTGTACTACGAAGTATCCGAGAATAGCAAATACTGCTACTACCGAGATACTGATGATGTGTTTTTGTATGAGTTGCATTGTTTGTTTCCTAGATTAACAAATAATTGATGTATGCTGATATGGATTGTATCTAACATACTCCATCGTACAAGTACGAAGAGTAAGGTAAAGATACTGATTTCGAAATCAGAAGAAGTATATAAAATAAAAACTATAAAGTCAAAATATTTAATCAATTATTAAATAAATTTAATAATTGATTATTACTCAAAAAATATAGTATAATCTATACTCATATTAAAATTATATCTATTTTAGTACTATTTTAATATATTGATAAATACAAAAAATATGTATCTTCAATAAGAGCTCTACTCTTATTTTTGTATACAAAAATAGATCAAAAAATAAAAAAATCCCTCATTTCTGAGAGATTTTGGTAAAAAACTAACTACCCCATCACAACACACGTCGTCTTCTCCATCGAGAGATCTGCATCCTTGAATCGGTATTTGCCAGTTGGCTCGTTGGTAGATCCGAGAGCAAGTGATATCTCCCCTGCTGACTCTCAGTAGGTCACGAGGAGTTCTGGCTCGATCTTCTCGACTACACTCTGCATACTCTTGGCCCCTGGCATGATCAGGATATCGATCCCTCCGAGAAAGTCGAGACCCTCAGTCGATATATCCGAGAGGAGAGTTGGGATATAGGCGATCCAGTATCCCTCAGTACGAAAGTGGTAGAGTTTTTCATCGTTTTTGGCAAAAGCATACATGAGTATACTACTCTTCTCATACTCGCCTGGGAGCTCGATGGAGAGTCAATCGAGGATAACAGATTCTGGGGAGAGGATGATTTCTTTTTTGTCTGACGTGATCGTGAGAGTCAAGTTCTTGTATGAGAAGTCCATAGAGAGTAGGTTACATGAAGTGAATATTTTTTTCGATGAATCCAGTGACATCAGGCTTCATCCAGGTATCCTTGAGAGACTCAGGAGTGAACCATTTATATCCGATAAATCGTTCTTCTTTGCGGGGACGTGGTTCGGTTTTACCAGTGTATTTGACGAGAAAAAGTGATACCTCTTTATGGATAATAGGAGATCATTCGAGATAGTTGGCAGTGAACGAGTAGTTGATCGTATTCATGAACTTGATGACTCTGAGGTCTCACTCAGCGAGTCCAGTCTCTTCAGAGATCTCACGGAGAGCCGTCTCCATAGGAGATTCATCATTTTCGATATGTCATTTCGGGAGGACGTATTCGAGATCATCTCGGGCATTTTTCCATGCGAGCATCAGGATCTCGATATAGGTTCACTTCTTCCGATACACGATACCACCAGCACTCTTTTCATGGAGTTCTGTTTGGGCAATCATAAGAGAGAGATATAAAATATATATAAGAGTATAGTCATATTTGTTAAAAATACAAAAAAACTGTAATCAAAAGTTGCTTTTTCTCCCTTTTCATATACTCTAATGTGAGTAAAAATCTGGAATCAAGAGAGACTCTAGAATCTCAGATTCATCATATATACTCCCTAATTATTTCATATGCGTTTTCGTATCCAGACTGACATATTCCAAAAAGCGATCGAAGCAACGAGTCATGCAACAAGTACCTCGAACCTGACTCCTATACTCGAGAATATCCTCATCGATGCTGGATACAAAAAAGTCACCCTCACTGGCAATAATCTCGATATGGCGATCGAGTATATCATCGAATCTGGAGTAGATGTAGAGGTCGAGGGCAAGTTCACAATATCATCCAAGTTCCTCACATCCTATATAGCACTGGTACGAGATAGCGACATACTCGTCACTCTCGAAAAGTGAGGAAGTATATCATTTGTCACGGCCTCTAGTGAGACCAAGTTCAAGTGAACGAGTCCTGAGAAGTTCCCATCTATACCACCCAATATCACGGGACAATCTATCTCACTCAATGCTCGAGAGATGAAAACTGCCATAGAAAAAACCCTTTTCTCAACGGCTGATGGTAGTGTGAGACCGATGCTCGCTGGTATATATATGAGGAGTATCGATGGAGAGCTCATATTTGCCTCAACAGATAGTTTCAGACTCTCTGAGTTCCGGATACGCCCAGAACATAGTGTATCACATACACCGATCATCATCCCAGAGAAGACAGCAAGTGAGCTCTCTCGACTCCTCACAGACGATATAGCGATGATCGAGATCTGCACTCATGAGTCTCAGCTCCTTGCGACGATCGGTCCTGTCAGACTCACATCACGACTCCTCTCAGGCAAGTTCCCTGATTATGAGGCGTTTTTCCCATCAGAGTTCAGATCTAAATCAGTAGTACTCAGGAGTGAACTCATCAACGCACTCAAACAAGCCAATCTAGTAGCCAGACAGAATAACTACAATACTCGTATCAGATCCAAGTATGAGGGTAAAATCGAGGTATCTACTGGAGATACTGAGATCGGAGCGAGTCTTGCGAGTCTATCGGGATCTGTCGAGGGGCAAGAGGATATCATAGGTGTCAATAGTGAGTACTTCCTCCAGGCACTCTCTGTGATCCGTGACGACTATATCAGCTTCGAGTACAAAAATCCCCTCTCCCCTGTTGTGATAAAATGAGTCGCAACCGGCGAATCGAAGCAGTCATATCGTCATCTTATCATGCCACTCAAGATATAGTTATTTTTCTTTTTTATGATCGAGCAAATCCAATCCCTCCAATCTGAGGTCCTCGCACATCTCCCAACTCTCACAGACGAAGTAGTCCTCATCGACTATCGCAATCAGATACTCGGCAAGACTGGGGAGCTCACGACAATACTCAAATGACTCAAAGATCTCACTCCTGAGGAGAGATGAACTGTAGGCAAGTCAGCCAATGAGACTCGTGATATCATCACTGACGCATTCGACGCAGAGCGTACTCGGATCAAAAAAGATCTCATTGCTCAGAGACTCGAGAGTGAACAAGAAGATGTCACAACACCCCTCGAACATGAGATAGGGAGTCTCCATCCGATCACGCTCGTACAGAGATCAGTGGAGGATACATTTGTACGGATGGGATTTGATATCTATGACTCGATGGAGATGACGACGGAGTACCTCAACTTCGATGCTGTCAACATCCCCAAGTCACATCCAGCACGAGATATGCAGGATACATTTTGGCTAGAAGGCAAGTGACATGTCCTCG
>JAYSSB010000049.1:0-1944 GCA_043720755.1 Candidatus Altimarinota bacterium
GGACTCAGACTTGCTCATGCTGATAGGGATTCCGATACTGACGAGTCACTTTGCGAGTGTCTCGAGGGATTTATTTTTTTTCACGATGACTGCAATATCTTCAGGTTTGATACCTGATTGTATCTTTGCGTCTATATCTGATACGATAGCAGAGAGCTCATGGAGCTCGGTCTCGTATCTATAGTGATCTACTCACACTCATGATCCACTATGAGATCTGAATTCCTTGATAGTCCCTGGGAATATCGTCGATATGTCTGACTGCTCTGATACGATCACTGCTCGACTTGACTCGATGATCTCGGTAGTAGATCGATAGTTTGTATCGAGTATTATTAGACGAGTCTCACTATGACTATCATGGAAATCTCGGATATTTTTGATATTGGCTCACTGGAACTTGTAGATAGACTGGTCATCATCACCAACGGCGAATATGTTGGGACTGCCCGTATCCACCGAGAGTATCGAGTTCACGAGACGCATCTGTGCCTCATTGGTATCCTGGAACTCATCGATGAGGATGAACTGGTATTGTTCGGCGAGATTCGCCTGGACCTGAGGATCTCGTTCGACGAGCTCGATAGCCCTCAGTATCATATCAGAGAAGTCGACGAGTCATTCAGACTCGAGTTTTACCTGATACGTCTCATAGATATCTGCGAGTGAGAGTTGTTTTTTGAGTTTTTCACTTTCTTTCCAGATACGTTCTCATTTGCAGTTTTTGGCTGTCCAATTATCTTTCCACGCTGTGAGGAACTTGGTATTGCCTCCTCCGTCATCCTCTGCCCAACTCGCATCCAGTCAGAGCTGTATAGTTCGTAGGAATGAGTCATATCCTCCTATAGTCTCATTTTCGGACATTTTTTGAACTATTTCTGTCATTTTACGGAATATGGCGATCTTTTGGATCTTTTCTTCTTTTTTCTGACCTAGAGTATCTATTTGCTCAAAATGACCCTGGAGAATAGGCGTGAGCTCGTCTATCGTCCGGCGGTTCATCTCGAGGATTATACGGTAGAGTGGCGGTGTGATACCTCCCTTCTTCAGATCTCCTATACGACCGAGGATATCAGATATCGTCTCTCAGGCTCGCATACCAGGCTTGTATGGATCATTCCAAGCGAGAGGAGCGAGTATATCATCGAGAATACGAGATGCAGTGACACTGTCGATAGTACCTGAGTCTGTATACTCTCGGAAGAGGTATCGATATCGGGCGAGTATCTCATTACCAAAGCTATGGAACGTATGGATCGCTACACGATAGGCATCAGGACCGATCATGCGGGCGAGTCGATCTCGCATATTGCGAGCAGCATTATCTGTGAATGTGAGACAGAGGATATTGGATGGGAGATAGTCAGTCTCTTGTAATATATTGGCTATACGAGCTCCGAGTATCTGGGTCTTACCACTTCCTGGTCAGGCTATCACGAGAACCGGTCAGTAGATGGTTTCTACAGCTTCCCGTTGATGAGGATTGAGTGATCCGAGGATATCAGTGAATTGATTCATTTTTGAGTTTTTTTATGAGATTGATGATATCAAAAATATACAAAAAGTCGAGCTAGAGTTGCAAAAAATAAATCCCTGATTATCATCGCTTTATGCAAAAACTCAATGGTATCTCAGGACTCCGTGGTATCATCGCTCTCATCATCGTATTCTATCATCTCCAGCAGATCCGACCACTTTCGAATCTCGCATCGTGGGATTGGGCTCTATATCAATTTGTGAATATGTTTCCAGTAGTAGTTGCGGTGTTTTTTATCCTCACGGGATTGCTCCGCTCCATTGGATACTGGGGATATATACTCCATGGAGAGAAGAAGCCTGATACCCGCAGAGTGATCATCGATCGCTGGTGGCGTATTGCTCCTGCGTATTATGTAGTGCTCATAGCTTCATTCATATGGGGTGTATATCTTTCATGATTTACTT
>JAYSSB010000050.1:0-1939 GCA_043720755.1 Candidatus Altimarinota bacterium
TCGTCGGGCCACCTGAGTCCAAGTCCGCGATCAAATGATTCAAAAAAATCACTCCCTATATCTACGCTGGCATATTCCCGGTTGAGACCGACGAATATGCCAGCGTAGATATAGGGAGTGATTTTTTTGAATCATTTGATCGCGGACTTGGACTCAGGTGGCCCGACGAATACAGTATCTCCCACACGAGCATCGATGATCGACTTGAGCCCTGTGACGACGTATCCGATCTCTCCCTCGTAGAGAGCCTCACGGGGTGTATACTTCGGACGGAAGCATCCTACTTCGAGTGCCTCTATCTTGGCTCCTGTATTGATGAATTCGAGTTTGTTTCATTTGCGGATCTCGCCTGAGAACAACTTGAGATAGACGACAACTCCCTTGTACGGATCATATTGCGAATCAAAAATCAAAGCCTTGGTAACTCAGATTTCATTGTCAGTCGACTCAAATGGAAGGAGCTCTGATGTGATAGAGAGTTTGCGAGGTTCAGGGATACGCTCTATGACAGCATCGAGGATAGATTCTACATTTTCTCCTGTCTTGGCTGATACACAGATGATATCTTCCCGCTTGCAACCCAGGAGATTCATCACTTCTTCACTTACCCTGTCAACATCAGATGATGGGAGATCGATCTTGTTGAGAACTGGGATGATCGTGAGATCGTTCTCTATAGCGAGATAGACGTTCGAGAGTGTCTGTGCCTCGATCCCCTGTGTCGCATCGACGACGAGGATCGCTCACTCGACTGAGGCGAGCGAGCGAGATACCTCATATTGGAAGTCTACGTGACCGGGAGTATCGATGAGATTGAGTTCGACTCATTGCCACTCCATACGTACTGGAGTGAGCTTGATCGTGATACCTCGCTCACGCTCGAGATCCATCTGATCGAGAGTCTGAGACTGCATCTCACGTTTCTGGAGTGTACCCGTGATCTCCATGAGGCGATCCGCGAGGGTTGATTTGCCGTGATCGATATGAGCAATGATACAGAAGTTGCGGATGGAAGTAGGTTTGGACATAGCGACATAATAGAGAAAAAGTCTAAAAAGGCAAAAAGAACTCATCGCAAATTTGCATTCTACCAAAAAGTATGCTAATCTATATTTACCTTATATTTTTACCAATACAAATATGGAAAAGCATCTCGCTCCTTCTCGTGAGTACCTCGCTCGTCGTGGTCATATGGTCTCGTTCCTCATGATGGCTCTCATGGTCACTGCATGGGTCAATACGTTCCAGGAGTCAGTCAATGCAGCAGCGATATCAGTATACTTTTAGTCTTTCTCAAGTACATAAAAAAATCTCCTTCAAGAAATTGAGGGAGATTTTTGAAAATATATGGTTGGAATGGTAGGATTCGAACCTACGGATGGGGGATTCAGAGTCCCCTGCCTTACCACTTGGCGACACTCCAGAATCTAGTCAAATCTATGGCAACCTACCTCACTTGGCGATGCTCTAGTAGACAACTCAGGGATTGTATCGAAAGGACTTTATTTTGCAAATTTATTTTTTTCTGAGAGATCAGTCCCATATTTTTGAAAAAAATACGCCTTCATAATGAGTCTATATTGAGTAATCGTTTTGAGTGATGTATTTGCGAAATATTTTTTATCTTTTTCATGCCATTCTGTATCTATTGATGCGAGTATTTTTTTTCATTCTTTTGTTCTCATTTCTATATTTGATATTGCTATATCCATATGTATTTTATGATTTGGATAACTTTTGAGAAGAGCGTATAGCTGAATATGAGTATCTATATTTTTGATTTCTAGATTTTCCATTACCTTTCTTCGAAATATATAGGCTTGTCGGAAACTTTTTATCTTACCTATGGATACAAGATGATTCAATATCCCATCAATACGTGAAAAAAAATATACCATCTGATTTGAAGATCAGTTTTCTGATTGTTTTATAGCGATAT
>JAYSSB010000051.1:0-5288 GCA_043720755.1 Candidatus Altimarinota bacterium
AGATTCTCCAAAGAAGCAAAAATACGAGTATTATTCTCTTGAGTATATCTCTCAAAAGACATAGCAAAATTCGCATATTGTTCTGTAGGAATACATGCTGGACTAAACATAGTACCATTTTGAATATTTACTCTTAGTTGTTGCGATGGGATACGATGATGATAAGGGCATCAGTTGGACATATATTCAATATATCCTATATATCAGAAAAAAGCAATAATCTATTTTCCAAGGAGTCTCGATATGAGTCCATGCTTCTCGCTATCCTTCTCTATTCTGAGTATCTCGAGTATCCCGAGGACACATATCATGATGAATCCGTACTTGTATCCATGATGCGAATTCATAAAATCAGTAATTCGTCCACCAAAATTCACAATGAGGATAAGGAGGACAAATATAGTAACCATAAGAGTTTTACCATTTTTGGCTACCCAATCAGCAAATGCACTATGATCTGGTTTGAGATATTTTGCCTGCAATATAGCAAATCCCCCTACTACGAGTATCAAGAGCATCGTAAATATACTCGACTCTGGTATACCATATATCGTGTCTACTGAGATCGCCTTGCCAAGTCACTTCTCGAGCATATCGAGAGCTGTGAATAGAATTATAAAAAGACCAATCCACTGGATAGATGGATACTTGACGAGGAGATTGGCGATATATCCTGATGCGACTACCATGAGGATGATCGAAAATACGAGTCCGATGATCAGATTGACGACGTTACCATGACTCGCACCGGCTACAGCGAGCACATTGTCCAGTGACATAGCGACATCAGCGATGATGATCGTCTGGATAGCCGCCCAGAATGTTGTCCCTCCAGCTCCACTCCCTTCCTCATGATGCTCGTGAGCTCGTATCTCTCGATAGAACTTCCATACTACGTAGAGTAGTAGTATCGCACCAAGGAATTCGAGACCTGGTATCTGCATGAGCCAGACGACCCCAAGTGAGAATATAATACGTAGGATCGTCGCTCCGGCTACACCCCAGAATATCGCCTTCTTGCGATCAGCTCCAGTGAGTCGCTTGGTTGCCATACCGATGAGGATAGCATTGTCTCCACTCATCACGAGATCTATGATGATGATGTTGAGGAGGGCAAATGCTCCAGCAGAGGTAAAAAGAAGTGCAAAGTCAGCATACAAAAAATCGAACATACAAGTGGGGTTACAAATATAGAACTATTGTATGGAAATATGAGAGAAATCAATCATATTTTTGACAGAAGAGAAGAAGAGTGATAGATTGATAGCAGATTAATTTTTAATATAACATAAAATGTCATTTACAGAAAACCTATCTTGAGGAGAAAACCTATCTTGAGGAGAAAACACTCGACAGGAAGAAATAGGTAAGATAAATATAGAAGAAGCTCAATGAGAAGAAGTTGGTTGAGATACGCCTATCAATGATCTCGATAATCCTGATTCAAAAAATAAAATAGAAAAAAAAGAAAAACCAATTCCTACTCTTGCAGAAATGCAAGAGAATAAAGATAAATGAAATGCTAACCTTGTTACTCTTGCTCAAAAAAATCCTGATGTGCTCGCTACGAAGGATCGTGGACCAGAGGCAGTGAAACAAGCTTGACTGGAGGTTGGAGAAAAATGGCCACTCTAAAAATAATCCTCATCTGAATACAGATAGGGATTATTTTATATTTGAACTATGGGATCCGTACGCTCTCGAGGATCTGAGATGTGACACTGTATGCTGTGACTCACTCACTCATCGACTCATAGGAGAGTCCGACTCGGTGATCGAGGATATCATGAGCGAGTGCCTGCACATCCTCAGGGAGCATATAGTCACGACCTGCCATCACTGCCCTGACACGACCCGCTCTGATGAGTGCCAGTCCTGCACGAGTCGATGCACCATACGAGAGGACTGGATGGGGAGTTGCTGTCGTGAGTCTGCGAGTTGCAGATAGGATATCTCAGACGTAGCTATAGATATGATCGTCGACATGGATATTGGTTCTGATATACTCGATCATCTCGATGAGATCTTCGGGAGTGAGTTTGGTGGTTTTGGATTGGTCCTCAGTAGACGTAGTCGTCTCCTGCATCAGTATCCGTCTCTCGTCTGCTGGAGTGGGATATGAGAGTACTATCCTCATGAGGAATCGGTCGAGCTGAGCCTCTGGTAGGGGATATGTACCCTCGTGTTCGAGGGGATTCTGTGTAGCGAATACAACAAAGGGGGACGGGAGATCAAGGGTCTTGTCTCCGATGGTTACTTTTTTTTCCTCCATAGCCTCGAGGAGAGCAGACTGCACTTTGGGTGGAGTACGGTTGATCTCGTCAGCGAGGAGGATACTTGTGAATATAGGTCACTTGCGTATCTCGAAGTTTCATTTTGCCTGGCGATATATCTCGTTCCCAGTCAGATCAGATGGGAGGAGATCAGGAGTGAAGCTCACTCTACCCGTATCGAGTCCGAGTACTGCGGCAAATATACGAATCGTTTTGGTTTTGCCAAGACCAGGTACTCACTCGAGAAGAGCATGTCCTCAGGCAAAGAATGTGATAATGAGCCGATCGATGAGATCATCTTGTCCGATGATATTCTTCTGTATATCTGACTTGATCGTCTGTAGAGTATCGTGAATATGAGTGAGTGCTGGGTTCATAGTTGAGAGGATTGAGATATGTAGAGGATATCAAAATCTCGATTTTTTGCAAAAAAGAAAAATCTCACCGTTAGGTAAGATCGATCGTTGGCTTTTTGTTTTCTGTTTTATTTTCTCTGAGCCATTTTTGTAGTCTATCTGGAGCGATCGATTGCCCAGACTCGCTGATGAGACGATGGGTCTTGAGTACATATTGCATAGCATCTCTCATATTGATCGGGTTGCCGAGTGCACTCGAGTATGCTCGCTCGACATCGCCGAGACTCGATGAGATGACCTCTTTGCCAAAGAGTTGACTATAGAGAACCTTGAGTACTTGCTGTTGCTCCATAGTATTATTGGACCCGTCGAGAGATGTATTGACTCACTTGTTCCTGAGCTCGCCCGTGAGTATCGTGAGATGTGGTATGAGCTGAGAGAGTCCCATATCTGCATAGAGTGTCACATTGGTCATATACTCTCTGACTTGTTCCTTGGATAGATTGCTCGCACCGAGAGTCGGGATATCGTAGCTACCATATGAGTTCATCGATACTGAGATATTCGAGATCTCTGGGGCTGATGAGATAGGAGATCTGAGCTCTCCTACCACGAACTCAGCCATCGATACCGTCTGCCCTGGCTCCATTTTGGCAAAATATCGAGCTCAGATACTCGACTCCGGATCTGTGAGTATAGCTATTTTCTCGAGTGCCTTGAAGTTATATATTTCGGTGGGATTGTTTGATACAAATCTATTGATATCAGCAAATACTCACTCTTTATCTTCTTTGGTAAGGAGTCACTCGATACTTTTATATACTTGAGCTTCATCAATTTTAGCTTTGATATATCAGATCAGTTTTGACTTGAGTATCTGCTCATCTCTCGTGAGTTCTCATTTTTGTTCGAGTTCTTGGAGCTTTGACTGAGCCTGTTCTATTGTATATATTTTGTTTTCTTTGAGTGTATCGAGTTGATCATTTGATTGTGTTCGAGTGATAGCGACTTCTTGAGCAAACTTCGCTATCTCTTGTGACTTCTCAGAATTGAGCTCTTTTGAGAGTTGTTCAGCTGTGATCTGAGGATTTTTTACTATTTCTTTTTTACTGATTTCTTCTTTACTCTTAGCATCAGCGGCGAGACGATTTTTTTCGATTCTTTTACCCAGACTTACGAGTATTGTAAGAATTTTTTGTATTTCTATTTTCTGAGATGGATCCTGTACTATTTTTAGATGATCCTGTACTATTGGTGTATATTTTTTGATCTCGTCTTCGCTGAATGATTCAAAAGGTCTATTGAGTACTTCTCACTTCCCAATTCATGCTATTTTGAGCTCTGATAGTGATTTTATAGGGATTGATTTAGCTATTTCTTTTGCTTTTTGAAAGAGCTCATGAGCTTCTTTTTTGAGTGTATTTGCGATTTCTCGGAATTTTCATGGTATTTGAGTTACATCAGAGATCTCCATATTTTTGATAGCCTCAGTAGCGTCAATAGTACCATTTGGATTTCTTTTGAGATTAGATTTGCGGAGTAACTCAGCAAGTCTAGGATCATCTTTTTCAATACTTGGTAGGAGTGATTCAAGTATATTTGCTAGATTTTTTTCTTCTTTTATTTTCTTCTCCCCATATAGAGTTCCTAAAAAAGTAGCAATTTCTATACTACCTCCAACAATCCTCGTATTCCAATTTTTATTGTAACAATATACCGAAATATTCTCCCAAGTACTTATCGGGAATCATAGTGGACTTCATTTCTTATGAAGATTAACAAATCATTTTACCACTCATGCATTGATACTTTCAGGTGCAGCAGCAATTTGCGATTTATACTCTGAAATTGAAGTTATGCTATACGCCCCATTCGAAAAAGTCATAATATGAGGCTCACTCGTACTTTTTCTTAAAACTTCTTTCAGTGCAAAGAATTTTTTTCATCCACGTACTGTATCCTTTCAGACCATGTTTATACCAACTTCCCCAAATTCATAAAGGGTATAAATAGTCTGTATTTGCATAGCAGTCAACTCTCATTTTTGTTCAGCTACTATTTTATCGACCTCTGCCTTTCAATTCGCTTGTATGAGTTTACTTTCTATGAACATGAGGGCTCACGCATCATTCACTAACTCAGATCACTTCTGGGCTATAGAATTTTTCAATTTTGAGAAATTAGATCACTCTGACCCCTCATTCTGATACATTACCCTGATGTGTTTTATTCCCAATTTTATCATATTCCCATACTAGCATATTGCCACCTAGAATGCAAAAAATCAGCAGTTTTATAAATTCTTATGAATATATGATGAGATTTGTCACTTTTTTGCAAAAAAGAAAATAGTGTGATAAAGTGAATAATATGTATATGTTGCAACAACAAGCATCCTCGAGATTTATAATATTTCATGATTGACTGCGGATGTGATGATCATCTGGATGATCTCCTGAGGGTTTTTCTCTATCAGAATGAGCTCCCCACAAGAGCCGGTCAGATTCAGTATATACTCCTGTACGATTCGATACCTCCAAATATTCTCAAGAAGAGTCTAAAGAGTGAAAACCAAAGCCTCCTGACTTTTCTCTCACAGGATCTGCGTGAGAATCCAAATATGGATCAATCGCTCCAAGTACTCAAAAACTCCTCCAAG
>JAYSSB010000052.1:0-1865 GCA_043720755.1 Candidatus Altimarinota bacterium
CCACATCCAGTAGCTGATGGAGCTGCATTGTATATATTGGCATTGCCCTTGTAGTAGACCTGTATCTGTGCACAGTCTCCGATGATGAGGCGTACATCATTGGAGGTAGGAGTTCATCAGGCAGGATTCATGGTAAAAGCGGATGCTCCGCAAGTATAGAAAGTAATACGTCCTCCTCGTACCACCACTTGTGATCCTGGCTTGGACGCAGTACCTGTGGTACTACAGAGCGTATCACTCGATACTGAGAGACCACTGGTATTGAATCCAGCATTACCAGCATGCATGACAGCGAGATCGATCGTATTGCCATCTGTCATATGCGGAGTACGGATCGTGATCGTGACAGGAGATGAGAAGAGGAGATGTGTTCCTGGTATACCGAACTCAAATACCTCAGCACTCTCTCCTGGAAGAGGAGATCATTTTTTAGATTTTTGTGATTTTGATTTTTTATTGTAGTACTCTTTTGATCGAGTCTGTTCGAGAGAGCCTGCCACAAACATCCCGATACGAGCTGGATCTATGAGCTCTCCAGAATTGGTAGATATGATCGTACCCGTTGCCATATTGACAGATATAGTTCCCTTGACTCCATTGATATTTTGTTCTTTTCTCGCAGTGCGATCGAGTCTGATGCGAGTATCTCGAGATCCTGAGAGGAGACTCCCAGTAGCACTCTCGATGAGAAAATCCCCGAATACACTACTCGTATCGAGGTTCGCCACGATACTCTCTCGTACACTGGTATCTGCTACTCCTGATGGGGTGATACTATCTGATTGAGTAGTTGCATAGAGGGCATTTTCCCTGAGGAGATCTGCTATCGTCATCATCTTGATATCTGGGATAGACTCTTGCTGAACTGGGCGGGTCTCGACAACTGCCTCTACGATCTCAGCTGGGATACCCAGTGCTGTGAGTGAGTTGACAGCCATATCCTCCTCGGAGAGAGCAGATACGCTCAGAGAAGTCGACTGACCGATGAGAGTCACGATGAGGAGATATATACCGATGTATCTGAGTACTGACATAGCTATATCATAGCACAATCCCAGTAGATAAAACAAAATCTTCTCAGAAATAGAGAAGATTTGTGATTGAATATTGTGTATTTTGTGTTTAGATATCGAGTTTGGATGGATCTCGCATCACGGTCTGGGCAGTTTTGGTATAGATAGTATGGTCTCTCACGAGTCGCATGATCGCCTCATCCATGAGTATCATCCCATCTTGTTTGCCGAGTTCGAGGACGCTATAGAGATTTTGTGTTTCTCAGCGGATGATGAGATTGCGGATAGAGTCATTGTTGAACATGATCTCACGAGCAACGATCATCCCACTTGTATCACTCTTGGGGAGGAGGATCTGAGATACGATCGCTCGCATCGAGAGAGCAAACTGCATACGGATCTGATTCTGAGAGACAGCTGGGAACGACTGTATGATACGATCCACCGTCTGGACAGTATCATTGGTATGGAGCGTCGAGAATACGAGATGTCCAGTCTCTGCGAGTGTGATCGCTGCCTCCATCGTCTCGAGATCTCGCATCTCCCCGATCACGATGATATCTGGATCCTCCCTGAGTATCGATCTGATACCTTCGCCAAATGTATGAAACTGTTTCCCGAGCTCACGCTGATGGATGAGGGATTTGCGATTCTGATAGACGAATTCGACTGGATCCTCGAGCGTGATGATATGTCTACGGCTCGTCGAGTTGATATAGTCGAGCATGGTTGCCATAGTCGTGGACTTACCTGATCCGGTTGGACCCGTGATGAGGATGATCCCCTTCTCAGCGAGAGTCGCCTTGAGGAGAGACTCAGGGAGGAGGATCTCTCCTGGACTCGGGATCACGG
>JAYSSB010000053.1:0-5180 GCA_043720755.1 Candidatus Altimarinota bacterium
CAAAAATATGACTTTATTTGCTAATAAACTATATAACTAGCACTTAAACATAAAAAGTGCTAAAAAAGTTTTGACAGGAAGAAAAATTCTGATATATTACTCCTAATCCTAGTTAGGAGAATATCATTTAATTATTATTTTTATGTGAAAAATCATCGGTATCGATCTCGGTACAACCAACTCATGTGTCGCCTTCATGGAAGGTGGCCAACCCAAAGTCATCCCCAATAGTGAGGGAGGACGTACGACTCCATCGGTCGTCGCTAGCAAAAAAGGCGAAACTATCGTCGGTATGCCAGCTCGTCGACAGGCTGTCACGAATCCAGCAAATACGATCTCATCAGCGAAGCGTTTTATCGGACGCAAGTTCTCAGAGGTTACCGAAGAGCTCAAGAATACAGCATTCAAGGTCACTAAGTGATCTGATGGCGGATGTATGATCGAGTGGAATGGTACTCCAGTCCGACCAGAGGAGATCTCTGCGAAGGTCCTCGAAAAACTCAAGGAAGATGCTGAGAAATTCCTCGGACAAAAAGTCACTGAAGCGGTTATCACAGTTCCCGCATATTTCAACGATGCAGAGCGTCAAGCAACCATCAATGCTGGTAAGATCGCAGGACTCGATGTCAAGCGTATTGTCAACGAGCCTACAGCTGCAGCACTCGCCTATGGAGCTGATAAGAACAAGGATCAGAAGGTAGCAGTCTATGACTTTGGTGGAGGAACATTCGATATCTCGATCCTCGAGATCGGATCAGAGGGGACATTCGAGGTGCTCGCCACCAACGGAGATACCCATCTCGGTGGAGATGACTTCGATCAGGCAATATTCGAATACGTGATGAAGCAGTTCCAGCAAGAGACTGGTATCGACCTCCGCAAGGATGCGATGGCAGTACAGCGAGTCAGATCTGCTGCTGAGAAGGCGAAGATCGAGCTCTCATCAGCGACATCAACAGATATCAATGAACCATTCATCGCAATGAATGATGGAGTACCGAGCAATCTCAATATCACATTCACAAGAGCCAAGTTCGAAGAGCTCATCGCAGATCTCGTCGAAAGATCTATGGTTCCATGTCGCAAAGTGATGGCAGATGCAGGTCTCCAGCCGTCTCAGATCCACGAGGTCATCCTCGTCGGAGGATCTACTCGTGTCCCGATGGTCAAGGCGAAGGTTGAGCAATTTTTTGCTAAAAAACCAAACGAAACCGTCAATCCAGATGAGGCTGTAGCACTCGGTGCTGCGATCCAGGCGGGTATCATCCAGGGTGATGTCAAGGATGTACTACTCCTCGATGTGACTCCACTATCGCTTGGTATCGAGACACTCGGTGGTGTCATGACTCGCATGGTCGAACGCAATACGACGATCCCAAGTAGCAAGTCTCAGGTCTACTCGACTGCTGCAGATAACCAAGATAGCGTCGAGATCCATATCCTCCAGGGAGAGCGTGAGATGGCGACAGATAACAAGTCACTCGGTCGGTTCATCCTCTCAGGTATCGCCAACGCTCCACGAGGAGTCCCACAGGTCGAGGTCACACTCGATATCGATGCCTCAGGTGTCCTCCATGTGACAGCCAAGGACAAGGGAACTGGCAAGGAACAGAAGATCACAGTACAAGGATCAACCGGTATGTCAGATGATGAAGTAGAGAAACTCATCAAAGAAGCTGAGGCCAATCGTGAGATCGACAAAAAGAAAAAAGAGGCGATCGAGGCTCGCAATCATGCCGACTCCATGGTCTACCAGTCTGAGAAGACGCTCGATGAGAGCAAGGATAAGTACGAAGAAGCAGACGGAACTGAGGCAAGAGCCAAGCTCGAAGAACTCAAGGTCGTCCTCGCAAAAGCAGATGCAACCAAGGATGAACTCGAATGAGCAACCAAGTCACTCTCAGATATCATGATGAAGATCGGACAAGCGATCTATGCTCACGCAGGAGATCCAGCAGCTACCCCAGAGGCAGATACTACTGAGAAAAAGAATGATGATGGATCAGTAGAGGCGGAGGTAGAGGAGACGAAGTAATGATTACTAAAAATTCCCCTATTCGAAAGAATGGGGGGAATTTTTGCATTTTCAGAACTTATATGTTAATTTATATATAATAATATGTAAGTACTATGAATCCAAGTATTGTCTTAGCGACATTATCATCTCTTCAGAAAATCTGAGAAGCAGAGAGTCAGCAGAAATTTCAGGAATGAATTATGAATACTCTCCAATCACTCGTTCATCAGATTAATAGTATCAACTATGATCAAATGCAAGAAGTGAGTAATATTCTCACAAAATTTGAATGGATACAATATTCCATACTACTATCAATTATTATAGTAGTAAGTATTTTTGCTTACTTGTATTTTCTACTTCTTAGACGAATACGGATACTTGAGGCAAAAAATAAATAAAAATATACTTCTTAATACACATATATATGCAAACAGTTCTTTTTGAAGATATAGAAAAGGAGATAATTCTGCTAAAGAGTAATTTTCATGCTAATGCAGTTAAATATTTTTCTATAACATAAGTCAGTCTATTTGAGAGATTAGTATTTGATTTAACTCACAAGGATTTTGAGTATTTTCTTTGTTATATTTTACAAAAAGAAAGTTATCTGAATCCACATGTTACTGATAAGAATTTAGATAAAAGAGGTATTGATATTTTAGCCATGAAAAATAGTACTGTACATCTTTTTCAGTGTAAACAGTGGTCCAGTAAATATATAGATATAAAGAAAATAGGAGAGTCTTATGCAAAACTTTTTGATGCAAAACGATCAGATTATCCAGATGCAGAATTACATTTTGTAACCACAAGTTATGTAAATAACGATGCACGAGCATTTCTAGAAATTCATAAAGTGAATGTTATAGATAATGTAGAAATCATCAGATACGCAATGAAATATACGCTTCATGATAATAAAAATTGGGAAGATTTGATTCGATATATTCAATATCAACGCATAGGTGAAATGTTATGAAGATACAATCAAGAACGATTATATCTCGGAGTAAGTGATATTAAGGAGAAACTATAGCAACAACGATTAGATGAAAGTGCAATGCATACAAGAAACTATAGATTATGAGTTCATGTTTTGGCACCTATTTCAAAAAGTCTTATTTTCGATGATTTTTATCAGGGATGGAAATTACGATAAATAGATTTCCTCCATCTCCCATCCCTCATTTTTCTTTTTGATTTTCTCCTAATCCTATCAGAAGATAGTGGGATTTTTTATAAAAAATTGCAAATATAAGAATATTGTGTATATAGTATATATGAATATACTAAAACCTATAGATACTTTTGTACAAATACATCCTCTCAATGCGACTCATCTCCTACGAACTCAGCCTCATAGAGTATATGGAGATGCGGGTGGTAATATACTGGAGATCACTGTCAAGAGATTTGCTCATACTATCCTCGATGCTCTCTACTCACATGGTGGTATCATCGTCTCTCGCTATCATGACGTCACAACGGATGGAGATATCAGTACTGATAACGTGTATATACTCAGTCCGAGTGGAGATATTCGATGATTGCGTAGTGATCTCATCACTATGGATATCGGGATCGAACCGGATATACTCTATATGCTCCTCAATCCTGTCGAGATGAATAATTGGATAGTACAAGATAGTAGGGCAATCGATAATATGGGAGTGATGCAAGAGGAGAGACGGAGATTTGCAAGGCGTGGACTCGGTATAGATATAGCAACTCCATCTATCAGGCCAGCAATCAAGGATATAGTAGCACATGCGAGATCAATATATCAGAAACATATATCTCGATAGTTTCATTAGCTTTTAGTAGGACTTTTTGTGATATTTGCGTGAGGATATTTGTATTTTCTATCACTCTCTGTATACTTATATTGTTATATTCCTAATTCATATATCCTATGACTCGACTTATTTTACTTCTGATTGTCTCATTTTTTTGACTCATGCAAGGCTACTCCGCAGAGCCTACGAGTATATGTACTGCTCAGTATGATCCTGTATGTGGATTTGTCCCAGTGCAGTGCGTCACATCTCCATGTGAGCCGGTTCGTACCGATTTTGGTAATAGTTGTATGGCGGCAGCCGCCGGTGCAACAGACGTCACGTGAGGTACGTGTATGATGAGTGAGTCGACCCCACCGATTGTCGGAGGCGATGTCGATATCCATGGATGCAAGGCATCTACATGAGAGAGCTGGGAGTCACGAGTCGGTAAGTGTCTGAGACCATGGGAGTCACGAGTGCGTGTCGTCAATATCGCACCGATGATGACCCCTTGTGTATTCGGAGTACTCCAGACTGAGTGTCTGCAGGCGAGATTCGCAGGAGGAGGGCAGTCATGGGGACGCATTTATGGGGATATTCGAGGATTTGACTATGTAGCAGGATCTCGCTATCGTCTCCTCGTCCTCGAGACTCGTATCGCCAATCCTCCAGCTGATGGATCGGCTATCAACTATTCACTCATCAAGATGCTCTCACAAAAATCTCTCACTCCCGAAACTGACTCACTCCTCGTCGGAAACTGGCAACTTGCAGGGTTCAATGATACGACAATTCCTGCAAGTAAATGAGCCAACTATCCTCTCACATTCACACCATCTCGCTACTCACTACGTCTCTGCAATCAGATAGGATGAGAGTATATGACTCGTGGATATACGTTCGAGAGCAAGTATGCAATGAGTACTCGTATGGCATGTACTGATGAACTTCTGAACAAGATGGAGTCAGCATGGGATCTCGATGGAGCCACCTACATCGTACAGTCACTGCGTATCATATCAGGTGGTACTGGTCCGACGATCCAGATTGTTATCACAACGAAAAAATGAGATACTTTTACATTCGGTAGATAATACTACCCTAGAGAATATCTCTCCAAATCCCAAATGAAAGTTTGGGATTTTTTGTATTTTCACTATTTCTAACTATACTATCTGGATGAATCATCCAGACCACACCAATACTCCCAAAGATGGAGAAGATATCGCTCTCCTCGGTATCGTGAGCAACATATGACTTGCTCTTGTGAAGTTCCTCGGTGGAATATTCGGGAACTCATATGCCCTCATCGCTGATGCTATCGAGTCAGCTACAGATATCATCGGTTCTGGGATAGTATATCTCGGAGTCCGCTATGCTCA
>JAYSSB010000054.1:0-5178 GCA_043720755.1 Candidatus Altimarinota bacterium
CTGATAACACAACAGGTCACGTCCAACTATCCTGATGCGGAGGTCAGGCTGATTGCTCGATCTGATCTCCCAGAGATCAAGCCTCTTGGCTATGCTCTCGAAGCTGCATCCGTGAGCAAACGCAATGATGATATCTATCCACTCAAAACGTACAAATACTTCGAAGACGATCCACTCTCATCGTTTACCAACAACTTCTGATCTCTCAAAAAAACCGATGTAGCATCCATCCAGATTGTGATGAAGCCACTTGGGCATAGCTGGAATCGCAAGGCCAAAAAAGCAGCAGGACTCGTCGCTAAGTGAGAATACAAAAAATGACTCAAGGGATGATTTTTGGTCTCGGGTATTCGATTTCTTCTCACACCAATCTCTTGGTTTTTTTCTCGGTTTGTTACCAATGAAGAAACTGCCTCCAATGCCCCATGAGCCTCAAGCGGCGACTCCTATAAGATATTCAACCAAGCCGAAACAGAATCACAGAAGATGGTAGGAGAGTCAGCGGGGCAACCAGGATTCGAGGCGTCGATCCGCATCCTCGTCTCCTCAGATACTCGTGAGTCGGCACATCAGGGACTCCAGTCACTGATTGCTGCTACCTCGATATTCACGGACGAATACAACAACCAGCTCGACAATCCGCAGATGATCGAGGATATGTTGCGGATACTCTTCACACCACTTCGGTATTTTGCATTCCAGTATCGACTGATTGGTATCTTTCAGAAGATTTCCAGGTTTTCATCAGATGAGATGTCGACGATATTTCATTTTCCTGATATCAAATACAACAAATCCCCGATCATCGCCTGGCTCGACTATAAGATGCTCTCTATCCCACAAAATCTCAAATTCCCAAAAACTCCCCTCATCCTCAAGGACTATAAGCGAAGTCCCGATGGATCTATCTATACGACCGATGGATCACTCCTCAAGGTCGATAAAAACAAAAATCTCTATAGAAGTGAGAACAAGTGACTCGAACTCACGAGTGGTATGCCCGTATCAGTATATTCAGAATGACCAGATATCGGTAAGCCGATCGATGCTGGCAAAGTACCAGTTCAGATCGACGATCAGCGAAAACTCGGAGGATTCCCACTCTATAAGGAGTGAGTACTCATGGGATGGAACGAATACCGCAATGTGAAGACGCCGATATATTTTGATCGCAAGGATCGAGGACGACATCACTATATCATCGGTAAGTCAGGAGGATGAAAATCAGTCCTCATCGGATATCTCGCTCGTCAGGATCTCTGGAATGGAGATGGACTCTGTGTGATCGATCCGCATGGAGATCTTGTGGAGGATATTCTCGCATTCACACCCAAGGAGCGAGCTCAAGATATGATTATATTTGATCCGTCAGATTTTGAGCGACCACTCGGACTCAATATGCTCGATCTGATTGCGACAGAGCCAGCACTTCAGGCAATCGAAAAAGATAGAGCTGCACTGGACGCTACCTCTATATTCATCAAGATGTATGGAGATGAGATATTCGGTCCTCGTATACAACACTATTTTCGTAATGGGTGTCTCACGCTCATGGATGATGCAGAGGATGGCGGGACGCTCATCGACGTACCACGACTTTTTGTGGATGAGGCATTTATGAAATACAAAGTCTCCAAAATCAAAAATGTGATGGTCAAAGCCTTCTGGGAACATGAATACGCTCAGACAGGAGATCGTGAAAAACAGGAAATGATTCCATTTTTCTCGGCGAAATTTGGTCCGTTTATCACAAATACTACGATGCGAAATATCATCGGTCAGACCAAATCAGCGTTCAACCTCCGAACTGTGATGGATGAACAAAAGGTACTCATGGTCAATCTCTCAAAATGAAAGATCGGAGATCTCAATGCTCAACTCCTCGGTCTCATCATGGTCTCCAAGATCAATATGGCGGCGATGAGTCGAGCAGATATGCCAGAGGAAAAACGAAAGGATTTTTATCTCTATGTCGATGAGTTCCAGAATTTTGCGACTGATACGTTCGGAGAGATCCTCTCGGAAGCTCGCAAGTATCGACTCGCTCTCATCATGGCCCATCAGTTCATCGCTCAGATCTGAGGATCTGGAGATAAACAATGAAAATGAGGTAAGCCATCAATCAAGGATGCGGTATTCGGGAATGCGGGTACGATCATGTCGTTCAAGGTGGGAGCTGATGACGCTGAGTACCTCGAAAAAGAATATGCCCCACTCCTCTCGCAACAAGATATTATTGGTATTGCAAATTTCACAACCTACTGTAAACTCAATATCGATAATGCGACTACTCGACCATTTGATATGAAAACTATCTGGGACAATACCTACAAAAATCCAGAAGTCTCCAAGATCATCAAAGAATACTCTCGTAAGATGTATGGTCGCAAAAAAGAATACGTCGATATGGAGCTCGAGGCTCGTATGGGTATCATCCGTGAAGATGTCACCCCTCCCTCAACAAATATAGCCAATACATCTACCAATCCATAATACTTATATATGTTCCATCGAATTATACTCATCATCGTTATAGTCCTGATCATCCTTGATGGTTTTGTGTTGTTCGGATTTGGTGGACGTGGACCTCTTGTTGGTATTGCTAAGTGGAGTATATTGCTAACTTCATTTTTTATTATTGTACAGTTTCCTATTCTCTATTATTTCCTCTATAAGGCTTATATACGACCGATACAACTCCTCACTCAGGATATAGCGAGATTCATGACGGGAATAGCCGAGGAGCCACAGATCCAGCCCAATTCCCTCAGCAATGGGATGAATAGTGTGATTATATTCTTCATCAAGTCACTTCAGATTCTCAAGGTATTCAAACAAGAGCTCCGTGATGGTCGCAAGCTCCGATCTGAGGTCGATATCGCAAGTGAGATCCAGAAACAAACTCTCAGTCAAGAAAATAGTATCGTCCCCTATCTCAATATTGCTATGGCGACAACTCCAGCAAGTGAGGTAGGTGGGGACTCTATCGATATCATCGCTGGTCGTGATAACAATCACTATATCTATGTCGGAGACGTGACTGGACACGGTGTGGCATCGGGATTTGTCATGATGATGGTCAATGCTCTGATATCTGCATTTTCTCTCTCTGAGTCCAATGGTGCGAGTATCCTTGCCAAGACCAATGCTGTCCTCAAGCCTCGTATCAAGCAAAATATGATGATGTCTGCTGTGATGCTCCGTTGGGACGCTACTGCCAAAAAAATGTACTACACTGGTGCAGGTCACGAGTTCATCCTTGTCTACAAGCTCAAAGAAAATAAAATATATAAAGTAAAAAGTGGTGGAGTCGCTATCGGTATGATCAAGGACTCATCAAAAATCCTCAAGGAGCAACAGATCTCGTTCGATCCTGGAGATATCATCATCCTCTATACTGATGGTATCAGCGAAGCGAGATATAGATCAGAACAAAATGGTATCCTTTTCTCCGTCGATCGCATCATCGAATCCATCATCCGTCTTGACTACAAGACCGCTGAAAATATCTTCCGTAAGATCACAATCGATCTCTCTGCTTGGATGGGATACAAATATAAACAATATGATGATATCTCACTCGTAGTCGTCGAATACAACATGACAGATAATCCACCACAGACACTCCTCGATCTCCAAGACCGCATCGACTATAGCAATATCACTGAGTGGAATTGGTGAGTCAACAAGGTCAAATAATTTTTCGTATATATCTCTCCTATGTCTGTTCCTACTCTTGCCGAACTCATCGCACGCAACTATACCTGAGATGTCGAATGACTCGAAGTCATGACACCTGTTTCAACACCAGTACTGCCACAGACGGATATATCGCCAACTTCGACACCATCGCCATCACTCACACTAGTACCAGTACCAGCAAATACTCCGACTACAATACCATCCTATATCGCAGATGCAGATCGCAAGCTCACTCGAGAAGAGGCTATGGAACTCAAAGAAACAGAAAAAGAATACAGCGAGTCACTTGCATTCATCAAAGATGCGATAGCTCCAGCGATGATGCGGATCGATGCCACCAAACTCCAGATAGGAGATACCTACATACGGACGATATTTACCTATGCATATCCTGATGTTCTCGAAGGGAACTGGCTCTCTCCTCTGATCAACTGGGATGTCAAATTCGATATATCGATGTACGTCTATCCAGTTGACTCGGCTCGTGTGATGAAGTTCCTCCGCAAACGACTCACACAACTCGGCTCACAGCGAGCGATGAACAATGGAAAGTGACTCATCGGTGATCCACATCTCGATGCTCAGATCCAAGATGTCGAGGAGCTCCAGCAGTATCTCACCCGTGGTCAGGAGAAGTATTTTCATTTCTCACTCTATATCACGACCTATGCGGAGAGTGAAGATGAGATGAAAAAACTCACGAATATGCTCGATATGATGCTCGCAGGTCGCAATATTCTGACGAAGCAGACATTTCTCAGGGCTGAACAAGGATTCATCGCGACAGGTCCATTTGCTCGTGACGAGGTCAATGTATTCCGTAATATTTCTACAAAAGGGCTTTCGACGACCTTTCCATTCTCTTCGAACTCGCTCTCGCAGGATGATGGGATATTCTACGGGATCAACACCCACAACAAGTCACTGATTATATTCGATAGATTCCGCTCTGAGAATGCGAATATGTGTGTATTTGCCAAGTCAGGATGATGAAAATCGTTCGCCGTGAAACTCGAGATCCTCAGAGCCCTCATGATGGGAACGGATGTGATCGTCCTCGATCCTGAGAACGAGTACAAGGCACTCGTCGATACGGTCGGAGGGACCTACCTCAATATTTCACTCAACTCCAATGAGAAGATCAACCCGTTTGATCTCCCACGTTCTCTCAAGGACTCAGAAACCCATGTCGGAGATCTCCTGAGATGAGCTATTGTGAATATGATCGGACTCCTCAGACTCATGCTCGGAGTCATCACTCCGAACGAAGAGGCACTTCTCGAAAAGGCGATCATCACGACTTACTCACTCAAGGGTATCACGATGGATGATGACTCAATCGATGGCAAAGAGATCCCACTACTGAAGGACCTCTCATCCGTACTCGAAACCATGGATGGAGCAGTAGGACTCGTCAATCGCCTGGAGAAGTACGTCACAGGAGTATTCGCCTGAGTATTCTCACGACCGACCAAT
>JAYSSB010000055.1:0-5178 GCA_043720755.1 Candidatus Altimarinota bacterium
TCCGAGGAGTTGCCCAGTCATACGAGTATCCTCACATGCTATATAGTCAGCTTCCTTGAGGATACGTAGTGCTCGGAGTGTGATATCTTCGAGATTGCCGATGGGAGTGGAGACGATAGAAAGCATATATCAAAAGAGTAAAATAGTTAAATTTTAGACTTTACTTTTAGATTCAATAATCTCATAAATAGAGTTTTTAAGTTCATTCGCATTTGCTACATACTTTACCTCCATCATAGTACCACCTGTTCCTTGAAGAGTAAGAATCTTACTACCAAAAGAATTTTTTATAATTACTCATTCTATTTTTTCAAATCTTATCTCCTCCTCATCTATAAAAAATAATCCTTTTTGTAAAATAGCTCTCTTATTTGTAATATAAAATTTATAGTTTGAGAAATATAAAATCGGTATAAGTGCACCGATAAAAGTACACATAAACCAAAGTAAAGTCCATATATGGATATCATTAGATATCTTAAGTTCTCCAATTATTTTTTCATCTACTATGAGATCGATTCATTTTGACATAAATAATTAAGTTAAAAGTTGAAATCTTAGATTCCCAATTTATCTCTGATAACATTGAGCTCGTAGACAACTTGTTGATTCTTTTTCATGACTTCTTCTAGCTTCTTCACTGAGTACATCACGGCCGTATGATTTCGGCCAGAAAATATATTCCCGATACGTTCATAGGTATAGTGGAGCTTGTTCTTGAGGAGATACATAGCGACTTGTCGTGGGATCATGTTTTCTTTTTTACGATCCTCAGAGAGGAGAGCTCGTATCTCGATCCCGAAGTGTCCGGATACCGCCTGAATCAGATCCTCATAGCTACAATGTGTAGATCTGATACTCTTGGATGTTGTCAGAGAGGGAGTGAGTGATCGGATCGAGAGCTTGGAGAGGCGAGTTGCTATATTCTCGATCGTCGGAGGTGTACCCCTGAGATCGTACTCAGCGATGATCTGATTGAGGATTCATTCGATTTCACGGACATTGGTTGTCACATTTTCAGCGATGAACTCAGCAACATTTTGTGGGAGGAGGAATTCTCGGGTTCGAGCTTTTTCTCCTATGATAGCAAGGCGTGTCTCATAGTCAGGCTCACTGACATCGACCGTGATCCCCCATTCGAACCGACTCTGGAGACGAGCCTCGAGTTCAGTGAGCTCACGAGGTGGGCGATCTCCTGATAGGATGATCTGCTTGCCTCCCTCGTAGAGAATATTGAATATATTATAGAGTTCTTCTTGAGTCTGCTTTTTACCTGCGAGGAACTGGACATCGTCGAGGACGAGAACATCGATCTGTCGATATCGCTCACGGAGCTTGTCTACGGATCGTGTCTTGATACTCGCTACATAGTCAGTGAGGAACTTGTCAGCAGTAGTATAGACAACTCTGAGATCTTTTTGTTTGCTACGGATCGTATTGGCGATACCCTGGAGGAGATGTGTCTTGCCGAGACCGACATTGCCATAGATGTAGAGCGGATTGTACGCAGACCCTGGACGACGAGCAACAGCATCACAAGCAGCATGAGCAAGCTGTGTCCCTGGCCCAACGATGAAGTTGTCGAGTTGGTATCGCTCCGATACAAGACGACTATTGACTCATTCGACGATCTCTACTCAGTGGACTGATTCATTTTTGGATTTTTTCTCAGAGGCTCGTTGCATATCACGACAATCGATGATCTCATCGAGAGTTCTCATCTCGATACTCTCATCGACGATGAAGTCAACTGACTCTATAGCTGGATATACACTCTTAATAGCGGATTTGATCTCATCGTAGAATTTTTTGGAGAGGTTGTCCTGATGAAACGATGAGAGTACTCCGATCGTCACACTCGTATCCGAGCTCGCCATCAGAGAAAATCTCTTGAAGTACGTCAAAAAATCTTGTTTTCTGATATTTCTCGACATAATTTCGACGGCATCTCTCAGATGAGCAAAGCTAAAAATCATATATCCTTTTTATTCAAAAAGGAGTCAAAGTCAAAAGAAAAAACCGCCTTGACAGCCTCTATTGTATACAATCCTGGATCAGGAAGACGAGGTATCGTCCTATAGATATAAACACGCAAAAGTAACGAATGCTATATGAATATTGAGTGAATATTTTTGACTGGCAAAAATAGTTTTGCACATTTTGTATACGATACTATTAACTCTCTTATTTTTGAACTTTTGATCTCTCGATATCTCGATATCCTGGGTTCATATCTCATTATACTCCAAATTATCAAAAAAATCTCCTGAAATATTTCAGGAGATTTTTGGAAATGGACGATTATTTGATTTCTTTGAGACGGGCTGCTTTACCAGTGAGATCACGGATAAACTTGATATTTTTGCGGCGAACCTTGAACTTGCGGAGGATATCGATCTTGGCAATAGTAGGAGCATTGACTGGGATGAGTCGCTCGATACCGACACCATCGACATCTGATCTGATCGTGAGTACACGATCGAAAGCTGTAGAACCTCTCATAAAGATGATGAGTCCACGGAATTTTTGGATACGCTCTTTTTCTCCTTCGCGGATGATCTGATGAACCTCTACTTCCATACCAGTCTCATAGACGGTAGTAGTAGCGGCTCATGTCCCAGTTTGGGAGCTCTGTTGCATAGCATTGACGAGTGCGATATCTGACATAGGATAGAGATATTAGGAGAGTATACATTTGGATCTCTGGACGAGGTCGCTGGATCGAATATGTGGATTATATGGAATATATTTATTTTGCAAGTTTTTTCGTCTATTATTTGCAAAAAAAGGTTTTTTCTCTACTATGTAGTCAGATTTTTGGGAACTCTGTATTCTCGTTCTAAACTCTTATTCACTCATGGAATTCTTTTTTCTCACACAAAATCAGACTCTCGAGATCATCATACTCATCGCTCTCACTCTGCTCCTCGTAGGTATCGGATCATATCATCTCTATCACTGGATCGGTCGAGTCCGTATAGCTCTCTCGACGACGACCCGAGTGACCAATATCGAGTCTCGATCTCCAGTCGCCAAAAGTGATAGCAATATAACTACCGAAAAAGATCCAACTGTAGCAATAGATGAAACTCGTATAGAGGAGAGTATCGAAAATAAGCACGATACCTCTCAAGTCGAGAAACTCGTCTGACTCGTATCGAGTGCTCGTACACTGATCGCTCGTGGGATGATGAGTGAGGCTCGTACGCTCATCATCGAGTGACTCTCTCTCGACAAGCATCATCGAGATCTCAACTTGCTCCTTGGACAGATATACGAACAGGATGGACAATATGAGAAATCTGAGTATATATACAAGGATATGGCCGAGATATACCCAGGCGATATCGAGATCCTCGAGAAGCTCGCCAACGTACTCATCATAGAAAAAAAATATATCATCGCCTGAGAGATCTACAAAAAAATACTCTCCTCAACTGGCAATACCGAGACAACACTCTATATGCTCACTCATATATCTCACACTCTCGGAGATACCAACTCGACAATGCTCTACGCCAAGCAATACGTACTCCAGTGGCCCAAAAATCCTGAGATCATCACACTCCTCGCAGAATCTCAAGTCATACTCGGTATGCGGAAGGATGCTATAGAAACCTACAAAAATCTCAAAAATCTCACTCCATACTCAAGCGAGATATCAGAGACTCTCCAGAAACTGATGATTGAAGAAGAACTTGCTGGGAACTTTGAAGTGAAAGAGGTGTAATTATACATTTTTAATTGTTAATTTTGAATTATTCTCGTGGCTACTCTCACTACTCCCCCACATAGCATCGACGCTGAGCGATGAGTCCTCGGCTCACTCCTCATCGATAAAGATGGGATCATGCACGTTGCCAATCTCCTCACGAGAGACGACTTCTACGATCCAGCTCACTCGATCGTATACGAGGCAATACTCGATCTCTATGCTCGCAACCGTCCGATAGACTCGATCACGGTACGAGAGGTCATCGATGATCAAAAAAAACTCGAATCCATCTGAGGCAATCCCTTCCTTGCTGGACTCATGGAGGCAGTTTTTACAAGTGCCAATATATTCCAGTATGCTCAGATCGTCAAGAACAAGTCTATCCTCCGCAAGCTCATCCGAGCGGGTAACGAGATCATCATGAACTGATATGATGAGGCGACTGAGACGACAGAGCTCCTCGAGAAATCTGAGAAATCCCTATTCGGTGTGACTCAGACATTTATCCAAAACAAGCTCGTCCCTATCCGAGATATCCTCAATGCGAGATACGAGGAGTTCGCAGCGATACACGCTGATCCTGAGCTCGTCAATCGCAATACGATATCGACAGGATACCAGAGCTTCGATGACAAACTCGGCGGATTCAAGCGGGGAGATCTCATCATCCTCGCAGCTCGTCCGAGTATGGGAAAGACAGCTATGGCTCTGAACTTTGCACAGAATGTCGCCAAAAAATGACGCAATGTTGCAATATTCTCACTCGAAATGTCAAAGGAACAACTCACGGATCGTCTCATCGCAGCAGCTATGGCAGTCGATAGCTGGAAACTCCAAAAAGGAAAACTCTCTGAGGCAGAGTTCTCAAAAATGGGAGATGCACTAGAGACACTCTCTCGGTCCAAGATCTACCTCGATGACTCCCCTGCCTGAGAGTGACTCCTCTCAATCAAGTCCAAGGCTCGTCGTCTCAAGATGGAGTCAGGACTCGATCTCATCATCATCGACTACCTCCAGCTCATGTCATCCGGGAACTCGATGAACCGAGTACAAGAAGTCTCTGATATATCGAGGGGGCTCAAGTCTCTCGCTCGTGAACTCGATGTCCCAGTCGTCGCACTCTCTCAGCTCTCTCGTGGTGTCGAGGCGAGACCTGACAAGCGTCCAGTGATGTCAGATCTGCGTGAGTCTGGATCGATCGAGCAAGATGCCGATATCATAGCGATGCTCTATCGTGATGACTACTACAATGAGTTCTCAGAGAGTCCTGGCGTGACCAACGTGATGATCCGCAAAAACCGAAACGGACCGACAGGACAAGTCGATCTCAAATTCGAGAAGTCTCAACAGAAATTCTATGAACTCGAGAAAGCACTCACTCCACAAAGAGAATATCAACTCAATCCATCAGGCGAATACTAAACATAAAACTGCTCTTAAGAGCAGTTTTATGTTTTGATCTA
>JAYSSB010000056.1:0-1846 GCA_043720755.1 Candidatus Altimarinota bacterium
TCTATATCGATGGGCTCCTCTACGAGATGGGCTATCCAGATACCCCTCCCGACTGGAACTATCGAGACGAACTCGAGCAGATCAGACTCACAACATGAAACCAAACACTCTGGGATATGCTCTCGCTCATCGATCCCGTCTATGCGAGTACACTGGAGGTCGGCAACTATAGATATGTGATGCGATGACTCGAGGTCATCAGGCAGACTGGGATATCCAAGATGGCATCTATAGGTGTGAAATCTGCCAGATTCTCTCCTCTCTCTATCACTCCCTACGACGATGCGAATAGACCAAAACTCTATGCCACGATAGATCAGCGAGTAAGTGAGATGTTTGATACTTGACTCATATGAGAAATAGAGTATATTACGAGAGTATTTAGCTCTCACTGTCCTGGACTCACGACGATCGGATACAGAGAAGTGGTCGATGCACTCGAGTGACGTATGACACTCGAGCAAGCTCGCTCACTGATCCAACAGCGATCTCGCAACTATGCCAAGAGACAGATAACCTGGAATAAAAAATATGGATAATGTTGTACCGATAAATAGCTTGAAAGAAAAACCTCCAGCTATAGATGCTTTTGTATTACGATCACATATTTCCAAAAAAGCCCTAGAAGTAACTAATGATGAAAGTTATATACCATTTGAAATAGATCCTATCGGCTATATAGAAGCAAGAAATAAGCAACATATTAGCGATGTTCTCGGAAAACTCAGTCTCACATCAACAAGATCATATATACGCACATTTTTACAATGTATGAAGTATATGACTAACTTTGAGAGTAAAATATGAAATCTATTCATGAATAACTGAGATAAAAAACAAAGAATTATCATGGCATTCATCTATCTAGTACATTTTCCAAAAATAGAACAAGATATCTATACAGAACTAAAATCTATACTGGATACTGCTAGTAATAGTGAAATATTGAGTGCTAGAAACTCTATAACTAGGATGTGAGTATATTGGACTGAAGATGAATTTGATGATCCTATTTTAGCTCAGTTTCTGATCAGAGCATCATATGCAGAGAATTGACTGAGACAAGTAGCTTAATTTTTCCTCAAATAGACCACCTCTTCACTCTGATCAAAATAAAATATATCGGATGGTGGTAAATCACACTGTCCTCCATCGATCCCATCAATTCACGGGAAAAACTCTCTCGCCTCGGTGAGAGTTTTTGATTCTCACTTTCCAGAGAGATTGGCTGATGTGAGCCAGAGTGGATATACGATATCCGATCTCAGATCTGGAGCAATGCAGGATTCGGCGACTCGGATCGAGAGCCTCGGATACTGATCTGGATTGACAAAATCTGGGAGGAGATATGCTGGATATCGCTTTCCGAGATAGCTCCATGGTCTCGGGTATGATCTGAGGAACTCTATCTGCTCAGGTGTGATCTCGATATATTGTGTCATATCCTCATAGCTCTCGACGAGGATAGCGAGTGGCTTCGCAAAATCTCGCCCCTTGAGCCTGTATATCTCCAAATAGTCATACTCAGTGAAGTCTCCTGCGAGACCATAGCAAGTATCTGTAGGGATGATCGTGATCATACTAGTAAAAAATAAGTCAAATAATAAGCGATATACACGTGAACCAGAACCAATATCATCTCGGCGTCATAGTACTCAGATAATTGGCTCAGACGTGAGAGATCACGAGCGAGAGTATCGTTGTCCAGAGGAGATGTGTGAGATCGAGATTCAATTATACATGTATTAGAGTATCTGACTCCTGAGTCCATCGATATCTCCAGCTCCGAGGAGTAATATGATAGAACTATTTGGATGTGACTCATCATATTCTCGGATCAGCTTCG
>JAYSSB010000057.1:0-5141 GCA_043720755.1 Candidatus Altimarinota bacterium
CCATTCTGGAAGAAAAAAATCAAGCCTGCCAATATCCCATCAGTTCTCTATGATCGAGAGATCGAGTTTGCTCGGACAGGACTCATATTCGAAGAAGCAACAGAAAAATATGGGGAAAATGCTATCGTCGTCGATCGTATGGATTTCTCAGCTAATGATCGAACTCGTACGGAGTGAGATACTATAGGATATATCCGTATTATCGCAAAGCGACTCTCACTCCAGATCATCTGAGCGGAGATCGTAGGGAAGTGATCTGGAGAGATGATCTCGACTCTCACTCTTGCTGTTGATAACAGCATCTCACTCTATCGACTCAGATCGATGATCATCCCATATCCGACGAGATCAGATCTTATCAAGCGTCTTGCTGACCATATCGTTATTGCGACTCTTCGCAATATCAAGGCTGATATACTCTGGTGGATCGGGAAACGGATACCACTTTTTATCGGACTCGCTATCTGGGGATCTCTGATTGCAGAATTTCTCTACTACAAGAGTATGACAGGTAAGGATAATTTTTCACTTGTGAAAGATCTCTACTATTTCATCACGAGTACTGTATATGGTCCACTCGTATATATCGTGTTCTATGCATTTCGTCCGCTTATATTTTTTCCAGCGACGCTTCTCACATTTCTTTCAGGGCTTCTCTTCGGCGTGTGGGGAGGATTCATCTATACGATGATCGGGGAGAATATGTCAGCATCGGTTGCATATCTCACGGGGAGATTTTTTGGCTCGCATATCCCAGAGCTCCGCAAGTCCCCGATCTCGCTCGATAGTGAGAAAACATTTTCTTCGATTCTTTTCACTCGGTTTGCATTTTTCCCGTTTGATATCGTGAACTATCTCTCAGGATTCCTCCGTCTACCATGGCTCCCATTCGCACTCGCGACGGCTATCGGTATCATCCCGGGAGCTCTCGTATTCATCATCGCAGGCTCATCAGTACAGGGGATTGAGAACTTCTCACTTGCTGGTATACGCATCGATCGTATGACGATACTCTATTCGATCATCCTCTTCATTGTATCGATCGCTCTTGCGAGATATCTGAAGAAGAGAAAATAATATCTATAGTGTAAAGTAAACTTTACAAAAAATATTTTCCCTCTATACTCCTCAGTATGCAAGAAGCAAAAATACAAAATAAACTCCCAGAGCTCCGGGCTCGATACAAGCTGACTCAAGATGCTCTGGCTACTGAGGTAGATGTCACACGTCAGACGATCATCTCGATCGAGAAAGAAACCTATATGCCGAGTCTCCCTCTTGCTATGAAGCTCGCTACCCACTTTCATCTTCCGATTGAAGAAATTTTTTATTTTGCAAAATCCTAATTTTTTTCTTATGTTTGGTTTCACTCAAAAAAAATGTGTCAGCTTCTTCCGATGTGAGAGTATGTGGACAGCCACCCTCATGGGCGTCATTGCTCTGATATTTTTTGTTCCATATATCTTCGTCACACTCACAGATATAGAGGAGATGGCTCTTATGTGACTCTTGATGGGAGCATTTTTCTTTATCTCACTTTTTGTCTGGAGTGAGCAGGCCTATGATGAGCGTGAGGAGGGACAGCAACTCCAGATGAATAAGTGGTCATTTGTCACGGGAGGAGGAGCGATCATCGTCATCATCATATATCAGTCATTCACGACTTGAGTCGATCTCGCACTCCCCGCAGTACTCCTCGTGATGCTCGGGACCAAGCTCGTGATGAAAAATTACTATCGACTCAAAGATAAATAATACATAAAATAGTACAGTTTGCATTACTTTTTGTAAAGTAAACTTTACATTCAAAAAAATATGAATAGTATAAGGAAGTCAACGCAAGTGACTTTCTTATTTTTTATTTTTCTCCCTATGAAAAAGATCCTTCTCGGACTCGCTCTCCTCCTCGTATCAGTATCAGCGGTATCGGCTGCTGGACATCATACGTCATCTGCCAAGGTCAATGTCATCCAAAAATTTCTCATGGAACAAGGATATATGTCTGCGGCTCAAACTCCAGATGAGCGTCGCATGGCTATCATGAATCTCCAGAAAACATACGGACTCAAGGAAACTGGAAATGTGAATCTCGCAACCAGCCGTAAGATCCGAGAGCTCTCTCGTCTTCCCTCTATTGCTGGAGCTGCCATAGCTACTCCTGCACTCTCGACTCTCGTTGCAGCAGTCAAGGCTGGAGGACTCGTCGAGACTCTTGATACTACAGGTCCATATACAGTATTTGCCCCTACCAATGATGCATTTGCCAAGGTACCAGCTGCAACTCTATCATCTCTGCTCACTGCAGAAGGGAAGCCAGCACTCGTCAATATCCTCACGTATCACGTAGCGAAGGGTGTCGTCATGGCAGCTGACCTCAAGGATGGACAAGAGATCACTACTCTCCAGGGAGGCAAGATCATCGTCACAATCAAAGACGGAAAAGTCTATATGAACTGATCTCAAGTTGTGATCGCTGATGTGAAGACAAAAAATGGTGTCGTCCACGTGATCGACTCTGTTCTCATGCCAAAATAAGCTCTCATAGATTCATAGATATCCTCTCTATTTTTAGGGAGGATTTCTCATTTTAGTATATTCTTAGCATTTTTAAATCATGAAAATTATTTTTTTATTCATACTTCTTGCTCTGAGTGCTTGTTCAGATAACATAGAGAAATCTCCTCCCATATCATGAGCTACTTCAGATAGAGAAGTATCTTCAGAATCCCAAATATCTACGTGAGTCAATCTCTTAGCATCACTGTCTGAGAAAGAATTCCTCATAAGCTGAAAAGTGAGAAATATAAAAGATGGTACGAAGGTAGTAATAAAGAAAGAAAATCAAGAAACAGGATATGATGATATACTCTACGCTACAGAGATAAAAGATGGTATATTTTCACTCACTGGTATTGTCTCTGATATCGCAGTAAGAAATCTCCATACCGTCGAAACATGAAATATACCTTTTGTCCTCGAGCCAGGGAATATACAGATAATACTTGATCCTATAGGTAACAAGCAGATGTGAAATATAACCGGAACAAGATGGAATGATATATTCGATAGATCGAGAAAAGAAATCTATGCAGAAATGAATGTTTCTAATGAGAAATATGAAAACTATGAGAGAGAAAATACCCAGAGAATATCTCAGGCAAATGAAATAAAAGATATAAAAGAGATAAATCGCATAGAGGCTGAGCGTCGAACTATTTTGAAAGAGTGAGAAGATTTCTTTGAGAACTATCCTATGAATAATCCAGATTCATTTGCCTCACTTCAGATCATCGAATACCTCCTCCAAGATAGAAAGAGATATGGTATAGATACGATCAAGACCATGTTCGAAGGTCTAAATCCAGAAATAAAAAATACAAAGCGTGGGAAAGAAATACAAGAAAAACTCATATCAAAAACTCCCTAGCAAAAGACCCTCGAAATATTTTTTATCCTTTTTCTCATGATGATCATAGCCTACATAGCCAATATCCTCCTCGCAGGATGGATTAGTTTTTACACACTCTTTTTTCCAGAGAAAGCTGTAAAAGTCGTATTTGAAAACTCATTCGCCTACTCTGAATCGATCAGACTCGTAGGAGCTCTCTGGTTTTGAGTATTTCTTATTTCTTGTATAGGACTTTTCTTCCCACGAGAGATGCAGATAATATTCTTCTTCCAGCTTGTATATAAGATGACTTGGCTTATAGTAGTAGCGTGACCCGCTCTCTATGCTTGACTGAATTTCCCACGAGGTATGGCAATATGTTTTCTGATCTGGGTCATTGTGCTTCCTTTTGTGATCGAGTGGCAATATTTATTTGGTAAATCTCTCTAAGGTACATGATTCGATACTCTATACTCGCGTTTTCTCTCCTCTTCCTCTCTGCTTGTGGACAGAGTGACTCTTCTCTGACTATTCCAGCTCCAAAAGTAGAGAAAGTCATCCTCGCTCTCGGTGACTCACTCACGGCAGGATATGGACTCCCAGAGATCGAGAGCTATCCATCTCAGCTCGAGGCCAGACTCCGAGCTCTATGATACAACTATACTCTCCAAAATGCCTGAGTATCGGGTGATACGAGTGCTTGACTCCTCTCACGCACAGATTTTGTCCTCGAGTGAGCATCCCCATCTCTCATCATCCTCTGTATAGGAGCCAATGACGCCTTCCAGTGAAAACCTACGGAAGATATCGAGAAGAATCTCAGACAAATCATAGAGAAAATACAATTTAAAAAAATTCCTATCTTTCTCGCTGGGATGAGAGCTCCACTCAATCTCTGATGAGAGTATGGTAAAAAATATGAAGCCATATTCCCGAAACTCGCTCAAGAATATAATCTTCCATTTATGCCATTTCTCCTTGAATGAGTAGCTCTGAAGGGAACTTTGAATCAAGATGATCGCATCCATCCGAACAAGGCAGGATACACTATCGTAGTCGATAACCTCCTCGAGATACTCGAAGATAATGAACTGATCAAAAAATAATATACCTGAGTACTGTAATAGACAATCCTACTCCTTCGGCATCTGTGATATATCCATCCAGAATACTTCCCAGATATGTCCATCTGGATCTTCGAAGTCACGACCATACATGAATCCATGATCATAGGTCTCTATAGTTTTTTTGCCACCTGCGGAGATCGCCTTATCGAAGAAGACATCGACATCTTCGCGTGAGTCAAACTCTATAGCATTGAGTACTTCACACGTCTTCTGGCTATCAGCTATAGTCCTACCTACTGGGAGATAGTTCATAGCGAAGCTATGAGTGATCAGCATGATCATGAAGTGTTCATCCCATATCATCGCACTCGCATCGTCATTTGAGAATTCGAGATATCGGGAGAATCAGAGTACCTCATAGAACAGAGTAGATCTTGCGAGATCACTCACGGGGAGGTTGATATAGACTTTAGCCATAGATAATGAGAGATGGAAATATAGGAAATACTACATATTCGAGAGCACATATCCAGTCGCGAGGAGTCCGATGAGGCGACAGATGCTCGATATAGCGATCTTGGTCACCATATATTTCTTAGCATCAGATCCCCAGATTACTGATGATGTCATCGTCGGCAGGACAAATGCTCCCCATATGAGAAATGCATTCATAACTCCGCTATATT
>JAYSSB010000058.1:0-1840 GCA_043720755.1 Candidatus Altimarinota bacterium
AATAATGCGGACTACTTCTCGCATGATTCCTCTATGAGGAACGACATGAAGATCAAGGCTCTTCGGAGAAAGTACGGAATAGAGGGATATGGATTGTACTGTATGCTCCTTGAGATTATCGCTGGGAGTGACTATTTTGAGTACATCATAACAGAAGACGATCATATCGCATGGGAGATGTTCGCAGGTGATGTAGATATCGATCCAGAACTCCTCAAGGAGATCATCGTATATATGTCTACCCTCTGACTCCTTCGCTACGAATGATGAAAGATATTCTCGGATGGACTCAAGAAAAGATTGCAACCAGTGACAGAAAAAAGGGAAAATATTCGAGCATTTCGAAATGCTCCAAAAAAGTCAGAAACTGGGGTTATGGATGACATAATGTCGCATAAACCCCCAGAAACTGGTGTTTGTGACACACAAACTATAGTTTGTGACACACAAATGCCACAAAGGAAAGGAAAGGAAACTAAAGTAAAAGAAATAAAAGAACAGACACAGGTACCAGCGTGTGTTCCTTTTTCTTTTTTAGATGTTTTCTGGAACCAATATCCGAAGCAGACGAACCAGCTCCAGGCCGAAGATGCTTTTTATACACTTACGAACGAAGAGAAATCAGCCATGATAGCAAAACTCCCGAGTTTTCTTGAGTACTGGAAAAATATCGAAGTTCGTTTTGTCCCTGCCCCTGACAAGTTTCTATCACTTAAAAAATGGAGGGATGAGATCCCCAAGGTCTATCAGAAAAAGTCTACTCCCCTACCAGTTCCAAGAGCTCCAGAGATACCAGAATCATCCAACGGAAAAGAGGAATATCCAAAAATATGGCAATATTTTCTCTCACTGAATGAAGAATATCGGTCCAGTATAGAAAAAAAAGCGAGCGATAAATACGCTCATCTCGAGATCAGGAATACTGAGGCACTGGTCAAAAATCAGATCATCCTCGATATTTGACCGGAATATGAAAAACAGAAGAGCCAACAATAAGGCTCTTGTTTATACCAAAACAAATAACGCCACGGGTCGTCTACACCGGATTAAATATTTTTTTATGAAATATGCAAAAATCATCGGAATTTTACTCATCACTACGGTGGGTGGACTTGCAGTTCTCTACTATCCAACTGATGCAAGAGTCAAGAGCTCCATCCTTTCAGGCTATAGTCGCGAGATACAAACGCTCACAGAAGCTATCGAAACAGATCGCAGAGAGAGAGCGAGAATATATTCTGAGTGGAAAGAGCGAGACGAGTCACTGTCAGGGTCGATAAATGAGAGAAAGGCGAGGTCCGAAAAGGTCCAACTTTGTCTCGATGCACAGTCTATGGATTGTGAAAAAGGAAAGCAGGAAGCTATGCTCTCACTCATTCCTCGAACCTACGCTGAATCAATAACTCAAGGTACTGGCACGATACCTCAAGTCGTGCCTCCCGAACGAACTGGCAGTCAAAATCTTCCGCTAGAGTGTGAACTCTGACTCATAGGCAAGATCGAGGGTATCGAGTTTCACTATACCGATACTGACGATGATACGACCCTCCAGGCAATCAAAAACGGTCACCAGGCTCGATTCGGTATCGAACACATCGGATATCACTATGTGATCAAGCCTGATGGTGAGATCACCAATACCCGAGATGAGAAGTGTGTCGCTGCAGCGGATAAGTGGTGGCGTAATAACTACCGATTTATACAGGTTTCTTTCATCGGCAACGATAAGCCTACCAAGGCACAAACTGTCTCTATGATCGCCCTGACGAAATCCCTCCAGAAAAAATATACTCTTCCTCTCGATGCTGTCTCCGCTCATAACGAATGGGGCCCAAAGAGT
>JAYSSB010000059.1:0-5137 GCA_043720755.1 Candidatus Altimarinota bacterium
ATAAGAGGTCAATTTCAATGACTTGTGAGTATTGATACCTTTAATCGTGCCAATCGCGGTACAAGCGAAATATTGGAGCATTCTGACGCTAATGTGTCGATTATTTATGGAAATGAAAAGCTCCCAGAGAAAATAACATACAAAAGATCACGATTCCATAGCGAGTATCCATTTTCTCGGGCTATCAAGTGTCCTGAATGCGAATGACACCTGACACCCAACAAATCACGGTCTCAGAGCGGTAAGTATCACTATTACTACCAATGTACTGGCAAATTCTGAATGAAACATAAAACCTATACAGTCAAAAGAGATGTCCTCAATGAAACTGTGATAGATTTTCTCTCGAATATAGAATACGATAGGGAAGTATACGAACTCTTCCGACATGTTGTTGCAGATGTATGGCATAATGAGAAATCAGATCTCGTATCCAAAAAAGAAGATCAAATACGATCCATCGAAAAACTCGAAGTCTCAAAAGCAACACTTCTCAAAAATATAGAGAAATTTATGGAATTTCCTGAAATATTGAAAGCAAAAAATGATGAACTTGCAACAATTAGCAAACAAATACAAATTCTCAAAAATACCAAAATCGATACCTCTCACGACAAAAGTCAGCAAGATTTTTTAGTATTCTCAAAAGGCATTTTCACACAAACCAGTAGAGTGCTTCAACAAGAGCAAAACGAGGAACGAGTAGGGATGCTTTTTGATCTATTTTTCACAGAATCGCCAACCTATGAAAAAATACAGTCGAACCAAGCATCACTTCATCCAGTTTTCGCATTGGGATCAAAAAAACGAGCCATTGACGACTCGTTGAATTGCATCTATAATGATGATAAATTTTTATGGCAGCCCCACTTGGAATCGAACCAAGATAAACGGCTTTGGAGACCGCTACACTAACCGTTGTGCTATGGAGCTATACACTGAACTAGGGAATAGTTCAGTTATTATTTAACTAAATATTTTAAGACAAGAGATCGAAATTTTACTAAATAATCTTCATAGGAAACTTTTCTTGTATACATATCTTCTATTAAGCCATCAAGTTCTGCCTTGAAGGCATCAGAACTACTAGATAGCATATCGATAAAAAGCTATGATAGAGTCTTTTCCGATGGCATCTCCTACCTTTTGATCTGGATTGACGACAAATGGCTGAGTGAGAAGAGCATTTTCTTCACGGAACTTAGTCATCTTGCCTTCGATGATCTTTGTAAGGATATCATCTGGCTTAGTTGCATTTTTTGGATCTTCTTTCATAATAGCGAGTTGGATCTCTTTTTCTCGAGCGACGATATCTTCAGATATGTCATTTGGAGAGAGGACTTGAGGATTGGATGCAACTACATGCATAGCCACTTGCTTGAGTACATCAGTATCAGTCCCAGCCTTGGCGACTATGACTGCAGCGTTCTTGTAATTGGAGTGAGTATAGGTAGCGATAACTGCTCCTTCGATCTTTGTGAGAGCCTTGATCTGCATATTTTCTCCGACTTTGAGTGTATATTCTGATGCTTTGAGCTCTTCCGCTTTCACGATAGCTGCCTCATCAGTTGTCTCTCATTTTCGGATGGTGATGAAGTGATCGAGCATCCCTCCGAATACATCATTGCGAGCAACAAAATCTGTCTCACAAGATACTACTGCCACGTAGGTAGTAGAACCCTCTGATACGATCTTGATACGACCTTCTGACGTCTCATTACCAGAGCGTTTAGCAGCTTTGGCGAGGCCTTTTTTGCGGAGAGAGTCGATCGCTGTATCCATGTTCCCATCTGCCTCGACGAGAGCTGTCTTGCAGTCGGACATACCGACTCCAGTTCGCTCACGGAGTTCTTTAATCATCTGAGCTGTTACCATATTGGTTGTGTTTTAGAGAATAATTATTTACCAGGAATGAAGAGGTTCGATATACCGAGACCTTGTATCAGCTTCTCACTATAGGTATAGAGTATAGTGATGACATGATCATTGCCAGAATATGCCTGATAAGCAAGCCATACAGAAGTAAAAAAACATACAGCATTGAGAGTGCCTATGATTCCAAAAAGAAACCACATGAATCCTCCTATAATAGCGATGAATATTTCGATCACATTGATGATGAATCCCTGCTTCATATACTTCACTACAAATGACGTCTTCATATCCATCAAAAGTGGTATGAAAAATATAAATGATGCCAGTGCTGCTGCGATCCTCTCTTGACTTGGTATGGTACTAGTAGGAGTTGTCATACAACAAAAAGGTAAAATACTAAAGTACTGGAGCTATAACTTCTTTTTTAGCGATCGGGGATTTTGGGGTAGATGACTTGGGTGCGAGTGTCTCGACACGAGCCATAGGCTTTTTATCCTCGACCTTTTTGGTTTTGATCGCTGACTTGAGCTCTCCGAGCATCCAAGCAATAGCCTTGATAGAGTTGACGTTGCAAGGGACAAAATACGTAGTCTTATCGATATCTCCAGTAGAACCAAGGAGAGAGATAGTCGTCGTGCCGAGTACTCGTGCCTCAGCAAGAGCGAGTTCCTCATAGTGACCATCTACGACGATCACAAGATCAGGAGTACGCTTCATATCTTTGACACCGATGTATGCTTCTTTGAGTTTTGTGAGTTCTGTGAGTTTGACAGCTTTTTCTTTTTTAGTGAGACCTTCGAGCATCCCATTTTCGAGAGATTGTTCGAGTTCATTGTAATACCCGATACGTTTTTTGATCGTAGTGAAGTTCGTGAGAAGTCCTGGAACCCATTTTGTATTGACGTAGAAGTGTCCTGTAGTAGTAGCAATAGCCTCGACGAGATCTTTGGACTGTACCTTGGTACCGACAAAAAGGATAGATTTTCCTTTTGATGAGAGATCTTCGAGGACGGCCTTGACCTCTTCGAGCTTGGTAGCTGTCTTGTAGAGATCGAACACGTGGACACCGTTCTGGATACCATAGATAAAATCTCGCATCTTCGGAGACCAGTATTCTCGCTTGTGTCCGATGTGAACTGCATTGTCGAGCATACCCTGGATGAGCGTATTTGCTGCCATAATAATAGAAAAAATAAAAAAATAATCCTTACCGAAACTTTTGTCAGATACGAGACTCGCTATTGCAAGAGGAAGTATCCTTGTAAAATCAAAAATTCCAATATTTCACACATTTTCCGAGTAAAATATCGCAAAGAGTATAGAGATACTGAATCAAAAAGCAAATTTATTCTTATGCTTAATTTACTATTATATTATAACCAGCACTTTTAGCATCATTGATAACTTGCATCACAGCATCGTGATGTTCCCTTGATCATTTACTGTCTAGGTTGTCCAAGGTAGCAACAGATCTAGCAAGTTCACCCGATCATATGAGTAAATAGCCTGGAATTACACTTGTATTTATTGTGGGAGTTCTGTTATTCATAGTTTTTTATTAAAAATAAACTTATAACATTTTAGATATATATATACGCTTGTCAAATTTATTTATCTATTTTTTCTGTCATTTTGCCTATTTTTGACTATGATACTATATATTATCAAATCCACATATGACCAATCCAGCTGACAAATATGAGATCGTCATGGGTCTCGAGACTCATGTCCGTATCCGTTCCAATACCAAGATGTTCTGTGCTTGTGCGAATGCTCTCGAGCTCGCATCTGAGCCCAATATCCATGTCTGTGGAGTATGTATGGGATTCCCTGGGATGTTACCGACGGTATCGACTGGAGTCATCGATCTCGCTGTGAGAGCAGGACACGCACTCAGATCCGAGATACAGGAGATGAGTATATTTGATCGCAAGAGTTATTTTTATCCGGATCTCCCGATGGGATATCAGATCACGCAACTCTATGAGCCGATAGCGATGAGAGGCGAGGTTAGAGCCATCGTCGATGGAGTAGATCGAGTGTTTCGTATACATCATATGCATATCGAGAACGACGCAGGCAAGCTCGTCCATGCAGGAGGCCGGACACTCGTAGACTACAATCGTGCCGGTTCGCCACTCATGGAGATTGTGACAGAGCCAGATTTTCGCTCTCGGGCGGATGTACTCGCCTATCTCGAAGAACTCCAAAAATTGATGCGATGGTGTGGAGCATCTGATGCTGATATGGAGAAGTGACAGCTGAGATGCGATGTCAATATATCAGTCAGACTCGAGTGAGAGACGACACTCCGCAATCGAGTAGAACTCAAAAATGTAAACGGATTCGCCTCTATCGGTCGGGCCATCGATGTTGAGTTCGCTCGTCAGGTCGAGATATATGAGGCTAGAGGATCGATCGATCAGGAGACTCGTGGATGGAGCGATGAGCGAGGGGTCTCGACTCCAATGCGGTCCAAAGAAGATGCCATGGACTATCGGTATTTCCCAGATCCTGATCTCCCACCACTTGTGATCACACGAGAGTATATCGATGAGCGACGTATAGCTGATCTCCCGATGGATCGTCGAGTCAGATACCGAGACGAATACAAGCTGATCGAGGATGATGCTCGTATACTATCAGAGGACCGTATGACCAGTGATTTCTACGAGGAACTCGTGGCTATCACTCGAGATCCTCGGAAATCTTGTTCCTATATCACGACGATTCTGTTTGCCATATTCGAGAGTGCTCCTGAGAAAATAGGACTCTCAGATATCAAGGCGGAAACTCAAGAGATCGCCAGAGTCATCGAACTCGTGAACTCAGATGAGCTCTCATCGACAAATAGCAAAATCGTGATCGAGAAGCTCGTATTCGAGTGAGGGCAAGCATATAGCTGGGTCGACTCACTCTCACTGCGTCAGACCAACGATACTGGAGCTCTCGAGTCCATCGCAGATGCTGTCATCGCAGAGTCACAGACTCAACTCGAGGAGTACAAAAACTGAAAAGTGAACCTCTTCGGATTCTTCGTCGGACAATGTATGAAAAAATCAGCCGGACAAGGCAATCCAAAAATATTCACCGAAATCCTCAAGAAAAAACTCTCCTAATTAGGAGAGTTTTTTGCTATCTTCTCACTATTTTTTGCAATAATCAAATATTGTGCTAAAATAGTTGTATGAAAATCATATTTGTATGTCTGCTCATCTCGTGTCCCATTTTGACCACTGTAGATGCTGCGACTCTCGTAGAT
>JAYSSB010000060.1:0-5077 GCA_043720755.1 Candidatus Altimarinota bacterium
TATTTCCAATATATATCGAAATGAGTATTGTTTCTTGGGACTTTTATCAAACCATGGAGGCAATATGTAGGCAAGAGAACCAAATGAAACTTCTACGAATTCATCAGGAATATCAATACCCGACTCAATGATCCGACTCCGCTCTCGGGTATCGAACAAGATCATATACTTGCTCAGATGAACTCATATCTCGGACTCTTATCTCATACTCAGAGTTATAGACTGAGGAGCAAGATGATTCAACTACTTCACTCGAATTTTTTCTTGTATTTTCTTATAGAGGATCTATATCTCAAGTTATCTATAAAGCCAAATTAAATCCCCCTCAATTTTACCTGAAGGGGATTTAATTTCATCTTTGAAATATTATATACTATTTGCATCGAGACGGATACCAGGTCCCATAGCATTGCAGAGATAGACACTATTCATAAATGCTACAGATCCCTTGACTCCGGGTGGACGAGCTGACTTCATCGCTTTGACGAAGAACTCGATATTGTCTCTGAGTTTTGCGTTACCGAATGAGAGCTTTCCGACAATAGAGTGGACATTTCCTTGTTTATCGTTTTTGAACTCGAATCGTCCAGCCATGAGCTCTCGGACAATTGCCTCGAGATTGTCACCGACAGTTCCTGCCTTAGGATTTGGCATGAGACCCTTTGGTCCAAGGACTTTGGCAACTTTACCCATCTTTTTCATCATACCAGTTGTCGCTATCGCGATATCGAAGTCGACATGACCCTGGAGGACTGAGTCGATGAGATCATCTCCACCCGCTACTGATACGCCCATAGCCTTGAGCTCTACTTCGTTACCGATATCTGTGAATGCTGCAATACGCTTAGTCTTACCAGTTCCGTGAGGAAGCGAGAGAGTCGAGCGAACGAGCTGATCTGCTTGTCGTGGATCGATAGAAAGATTAAAGTGGATCTCAATCGTAGGATCGAACTTCACAGTGTTGGTCCTCTCGAGGAGCTCTACTGCTTCGTCGAGGGTATAGAGTCTATCGATTTCGATGAGACTTGCTGCTTGATTGTACTTTTTTCCGTGTACTTTTGCCATATAAAAATAATAAAAGAATAAATTGGTGCTAGCGTTCATTTTGATGAACTCCCACTCTTCTAGAAGAAAAGGACTTATATAGTATAGTGATTTTTTCTATATTGCAAGTTTTATTTCGTATCTTTCAGTATATTACGAAAGAGATCAAGAGTCGTCGTATTGTGTATACGGATACGGTTAGCGGCATACCTAGATAGGCTCATCTCATCCCATTTTGTGCCATATCCCGTCGACCAGGAAATCTGATATCCACATTTTTGTGCAATTGCAGTACTATTTTTACTCATTTTTCATACTGGATAGATATAGCTTTCGACGGGTTTCTGGATGAGAGATTCGAGTATAGTTCGAGATTCACACATAGTTGCTTCCTCTTGCTCTCGTGTCATTGTATCTTGTTCCGTGTGACCTATAGAGTGAGAACTGATCGTGAAGAGAGGATCTCTCGATATCTCCTGCACTTGACTGCGTGTGACGAATCACTTGATATCCAACTTATCCGTGATGATCCCAAGGAAAAATGGTACTCTATATTCGCGAGCAATCGGTACGAGCTGATCATATGTATCAATCCACCCATCATCACTAGTCAATATCCAGATATTATCTGCAGGGAAACAACCTGATTTGAGAGATGATATAAAGTCAGCTCCATTCATGAGAGTAATTCTTCACTCATTGGCTCGATCTCGCATATATGACATATGAGTACGAAAATCCTGAGGATCTATTGATAAATCTCGAGTCGGTGCGTTGTCACGAGGATCTGGAGAACGGACATAGTGGTACATAAAATAGTCTATCCGAGGTTTTTTGATACATGTTATTGCTATCGGTACTGGACTATTCTCAGATGAAACAATACGAGGCTGAGTTGTATCGACGGTAGGAGATACTGATGAGCATGCACATAAAAAAGTAAGACTCAATAAGAGAAAATATATACGAATAGTAGAAAAATTGAGAGTAATAAATTGGTATGATTATTTGACTATCTCGCCTGGCAAAGTTGTCCCGTCAGTAGGTATGATGCGTCATGGGTAGACGAGAGTAGCGATACCGAGATGTGCACCGTCTCCGATGATGACTCCGAGCTTATATCGTCCAGTATCTATGAGAGTATCCTTGACCTTGACTCGTATATTTGTCCCATCATGTCTCAGATTGGCGACCTTGGATCATCAGCCTATGTTGATATGATTGCCGATCACTGAGTCTCCGAAGTAGGAGAGATGTGGTATCGCAGAGTAAGAGCCGATATATGAGTTTTTCACTTCGACAAATGCCCCAATTTTTGAATATTCTCCTATACTTGTATTACCCCTTATGTACGAATTGGGTCATATAATTGTTCATTTTCAGAAATATACATTTCCTTCGATATAGGTTCCAGACTTGAGTATTACCCCCTTTTCGAGATAGATATTTCATTTTATGGACACATTTGATTCTATAATTGCTCATTTATCTACTACTTCGCTATATCATCCGATGATCGCATCGTTGGCTCTGAGGAGATCCCATGGGTATCCGATCGAGATCCACCTGCCAGTTGCCTCGACTACGCTATAGAGTCACTCTCGTATATATATATGGATGAGATCCGTGATCTCGAGTTCTCCACGAGGAGAGAGTGGGAGTGTCCTGAGTATCTCGAATATCTGCGAATCGAACTTGTGATTGCCGATACTCGCCATATTACCGAGAGATAGATCGGTTGGTTTTTCTATTATACCAGTCGCTTTTCACTCGCTGTCACAAGTGAAAATCCCGAAAAGTTCAGGATTGTCTACCTGTTTGCAGAGCGTAGCATATCATTTTTGTTCTATGAGTCTCACGATATCACTACTCTCATAGAGATCATCACCTGATACAACGACGAACTCTCCTGTGATATGTCACTCGAGTGCGAGTATCGCAGCACCAGTTCCAGATATACCTCATTGTTCGATGTAGTGTATTTTTTTTCATTGATATTCTTCACCAAAATACTCACGAAAATTCTCTGACTTATACCTTATAATCATAAAAATCTCATCAAAATGATCGATGATAGACTCGATATTGTGTTCGATGATCGACTTACCACAGATCTGGAGGAGTGGCTTGGGAATGGTATCTGTGAGTGGTCGCATACGAGATCACTCTCAGGCTGCCATGATGACGAGGTGCATAAGATAATTAAAAATTAAAAATTGTAATATTTTTATACTAAGTACAAGTCTATGAAATATGCTGTTTTTGTAAAGAAAAATCCACCGAATGGTGGACTCTATATGGCTACATGAGGAAGGATGATGACTGGAGTTCCGGATATATCTTTTTTTTCAGCGAGACGATCATTCATGAACATGATATGATCGATACGACTTCCATATATCTCATGAAATATCTTTAGGGACTGAGGGATGATAGTAGTGGGACGAGTTGTGATATCTATAGGAGTCAGTGTGAGAGTGGATCTCTCGATTAGGAGGAATGATATCTCTGCTCAGGATTTTTTGCGATAGAATCTGATATCATGAGTGGATGATAACTTGCGGTCGAGCTCGAGCAATACAAAGTTCTCGATCACACCCTGTTTGCCCTCGCCATGGTAGTATCCGACCCCGAGTGCTGCATGGAAATATGCGAGATCACAGAAGTAGAGTTTCACGTGACGAGAGAGTTCTGTATTCGCATCCTCTAACCATGGACCGACTGCTCTGATACAATTGTACTTGAGGAGTATTTCGGTATATTTTCGTACTTTTCGCCGAGAGATACTCATACTCTTAGCGATACGATCCTCCTTGAATATATCTCCCACATTCATCGCGAGTGTACGGATGAACTCGAGAAAATCTGATTCTTCTTTCTTGAATAATTCACGATTCATTATAGTGACTCTCTCATCAAAAGATACCTGTATATGTTCTGGAGTATCGATATTGGTACTATATTGCCCAAGATGGATATATGTATCACGGAGCTCATTATATCTCACTATATCAGCACTCCCAGACATGATAGCACTGACATCGATGACCTCGTTCATTCACTCAGCATATTCCCGATACGAGATGCCATTAACATCAAAATTCTCTACTGCATCATCTTCGATACTTACAGTACTCGTGAATATAACCCTTGATACGGACGGATTTAATACTATAAATGTCCGAATTAGATCAATATCAATAGAAATATCAGAATCTATGATGATGAGATGGGTCTCAGGATTGTTTATTTTTACTGATTCGAGAGGCGACTCACTCGTCACTCAGATCTGCTCTACACTATACTCAGAGAGAGTTCCCGAGCTCATGATGAGCTCTACGAAATCTGATTTCTCACTTGTATATGTTCCTACGAGAGCAATATATGACTTCTCAGTGCTTGAGAGGAGTTCTCAGAACTTGGCGAGTAGTTTGGTACGAGGATATATCATAAGAAAAGATTATTTGAGTATAGTATACCAAATAATCTAAAAATGTGCAAATATAGAGCCTATTTTATCTAAAATTGTTTCAAAAATCTCACATCTGGACTCATAAAATATCTCATATCGGGGACTCCATATCTGATCATCACGAGGCGGTTGAGTCAGAATCAAAATGCAAAACCAGAGTAGATCTCAGGATCGAGTCCTCACTCACGGATCACGCTCGGATGGATGAGTCCCGCTCCCATGAATTCGATCCAACCAGATCCTTTACAAATCTTACATCCGACTCCATCACAAAAAGGACAAGAAAAATCTACCTCTACTCCTGGCTCAACAAAAGGGAAGTATCCAGGTCGCATACGGATGTCGACTTTTTTGCCAAATACATCTGATAGCATCGTCTCGATCGTGAACTTGAGATGAGATATCCCGATGCCCTTGTCTACGACGATCCCCTCTACCTGATAGAACGTATTATCATGTGTTGCATCGATATCCTCATTGCGAAACACTCTTCCTGGTATGATTGCTCTGATAGGTGTAGACTTGTTTCGCATTATCAGATTCTGCATACAGGACGTCTGG
>JAYSSB010000061.1:0-15241 GCA_043720755.1 Candidatus Altimarinota bacterium
AGTGTAGTCATCTCAAAGAAAAAGTAAATTACACTCCGTCATTATATAGAGTATTTCGCAAGGAAAAATTTTTCCATTTGTATATCTATTATGCTAGAATAAGCCAAGAGTTGTATTTGATTTTTCTCTATTTTCCCTATAATCTTCACACGAAATTTACCCTCATTTTTTATGCTCAATCAGTTTACCGAAGAATACAGGTCTATTATGCTCGCCGCTGAACAGCGAGCTAAGCAATTTGGCTACCGAGAGATCCTCCCAGAAGATCTCCTCATCCAGGCCGCCAAGATCACATCGGGCAATATATATGACCTGTTTTCGAGTTTTGGGATCAATGATACGATCCTCATCGACCTTTTCTCTCGTCCTCCGTTCCACCTCGAATGAGGAACTCGAGGAGGCGACTATACTGGTATATCTCCACGACTCAAGCAGGTCATCCTCGACTCGATGCGTACGGCTGCCAAGTTCCAAAAATCCCAAGCCGGGGTAGAGGATTTTCTCCTCGCACTCATCCATGCAGAGACAGACAATTGGTTTGTACAGATTCTTGATTTTGTGGGGATAGATCCAGTATCGTTCGATACTGAGCTGGTCGAGATCAATCGTCTCATCGCCTGAGCCTGATCTGCCAATGGTGCCAAGGGGATGTTTGCCCCGATCGATGAGCTCATGCATCTCATCGAGGATACATTTGGTGGGAACAAATGAGATAAAAAAGATGCCCAAAAAAAAGAGACCCCCAAGTGAGCTCCTTTTGATCAGAATACTCCTCAAGACAAAAAAGACTCCGCTACCCCAGCACTTGATTTTTTTGGTACTGATCTGACTCAGGAGGCTCGTGATAAAAAAATCGATCCCATCCTCGGTCGAGATACTGAAATAGATCGTCTGATCTCTATCCTCAACCGCAAAACCAAAAATAATCCCTGTCTCGTCGGAGATCCATGAGTAGGCAAGACTGCGGTGGTCGAGTGACTCGCTCGTCGTATCGTCGAGGGATCGGTACCATTTGCTATGCAAAATAAGCGGATCATCTCACTCAATCTCTCTCAGATGGTCGCAGGGACCAAGTACCGTGGCGAGTTCGAACAGCGGATCAAGATGGTCATCGATGAGGCGTCCAAGCTCGAGAACGAAGTCATCATATTCATCGATGAGATCCATACGATCATCGGAGCTGGTTCTGGAGAGGGATCACTTGACGCTGCCAATATCCTCAAGCCTGCTATGGCTCGTGGCAAGATCTGCCTCATCGGAGCTACTACACTCACAGAATATCAGAAATATATCGAAAAGGATACCGCTCTCGAACGCCGATTCCAAAAGATCGATGTCGCAGAACCAACCAAAGAGATCGCTACACTCATCATCAACGGACTGAGATCGAGTTTCGAAGAATTCCACAATCTCATAATCGACGATGACGCTACTCGAGACGCTGTCGAACTCTCGACTCGCTATATTACCGACCGATTTCTCCCAGACAAGGCGATCGATCTCATCGATGAGGCCTGTAGTGCTAAGAGTATGACCTACAACTTCGATACCTCTGAGGTCACTGATCTCAAAGAAAAAATCCAAGCCGTCCAAAAAGAAATGGAAGATCTCCTCATCTCACAACAATATCAAAAGGCTCTTGCTAAGCGAAAAATCCTCGAAGCGATCAATACCGAGATCGATGAAAAAAAGAAAAAACGAACGATCCCTCGCAAAGATAGGCTCCATATCACGAGTGCTGATATCCAACGAGTGATCCACCAGATCAGTGGTATCCCACTCAAAAATCTCGAAAAAGAAGATATGTCTCGTCTCAGATGACTCGATAGTCTCCTCAAAAAACGAATCCTCGGACAAGGCGATGCTATATCAGCTATCACGAGTTCTCTCAAGAGATCAAGTATGGGTATCTCGAGCCCCAACCGTCCTATTGGATCATTCCTCTTTCTCGGACCTACTGGAGTCGGTAAGACAGAGCTCGTACGAGTGCTTGCCGAGGAGTTCTTTGCTGACTCCAAGGCTCTGATCAAGATCGATATGAGTGAGTTCCAGGATCGCTCGAGTGCCTCTAAGCTCATCGGTACAACAGCTGGATATGTCGGATATGAAGAGGGTGGTATGCTCACTGAGCGTGTCAGACGGAAACCATACTCGATAGTACTCCTCGATGAAATAGAAAAATGAAACACAGATGTCTACAATCTCCTTCTCCAGATCCTCGAAGATGGAGTTGTCACAGATGGCAAGGGTCGAGCCGTCAACTTCAAAAATACTATCATCATCATGACGTCCAACATCGGATCAGATGAGTTCAACGAAAAGGCAGCACAAATCGGATTCTCGACTGGAGAGCAAGAAGAAGACCAGATTATCGCAGACTACTCAGGTATCCGAGATAAGGTTCTCAAACAGCTTCCAGACTATTTCTCTCCTGAGTTTCTCAATAGGGTCGACAAGACGATCGTGTTCAATCCGCTCGACAAAAAAGTACTCAAAAATATCGTCTCTCTCCAGCTCGATGATCTCATAGTACGTCTCGCCTCTCTCGGTATCGATTGTCAGTATGATGCCAAGGCAGTCAACTATATCCTCAAGTCTACCTACAATCCTGAATATGGAGCTCGTCCTGTCAGACGCTATATCCAAGATCGCATCGAAGATGTGATAGCTGATATGATGATATCTGTCTCAAAAAAGAAAACTGCACTTTCCCTCTCAGCAAAGTGAGAAGAGCTCACATTCACTTGGAAATAAATATTTGCATTGTCTCCTCGAATATGCTATGATAGTATCATATTAATTTTCTCCTATGTCTCAAAATATCGAAAATCTTTATATATTTGATGGATTCTCTAAAGAAGTAATCGCGTTTTTCCTCCTCATGAGTCAGACTCAGTACCGCAAGGCAGGAGAGACGATCCTCACTCAGGGCGAGTCATCCAACGGGTGTGCCTACTATATCAACTCTGGATCAGTCAAGGTCACTCATGATAACCAAGAAGTCGCCACACTCCATGCTGGATGATTCTTTGGAGAGATAGCACTCATCACAGATGAGCCACGTACAGCGACTATCGAGGTAGTTGAGGAGAGCGAACTCCAGGTATTTCTCAAGGATGATTTCCTCACACTTCTCAAACAGTCAGCTCACAGTGATGAGATGAAGGAGGAGATCCGCAGACGAATCGTCGAGAATAATCAAAAAACTTCAGAATAATCTGGAGTTTTTTGATTTTCCTGAGTACTAGTACATGCCACCCATTCCTCCACCTGGTGGCATCATTGCTTCTTTTTTCTCTCCTGGAGTATCGACGATGAGGGCCTCCGTCGTGAGGAACATACCAGCGATAGAGACAGCGTTCTGGAGGGCAGAACGTGCTACCTTGGTCGGATCGATGATACCAGCCTTGACGAGATCCTTGTACTCATCTCGAGCTGCATCGTAGCCATAGTTGACATCCTTGTGAGAGGCAACTTCGTTGGCGACTACGGCTCATTCTTTGCCTGCGTTGTCAGCGATTTGACGGACTGGATAGGAGAGGGCTCGCATGACGATATCGGCTCCGACTTTTTCTTCTCTTGTGAACTCAGCTGTCTGGAGTATACGTCCAGCCTTGAGGAGGGCGACTCCACCACCTGCGACGATCCCCTCATCGACTGCTGCTTTGGTCGCATTGAGTGCATCTTCGATTCGGAGTTTTTTTTCTCGCATTTCGACCTCTGATGCTGCTCCGACCTTGATCACAGCGATCCCACCTGCGAGCTTCGCTATTCGTTCTGCGAGTTTCTCTTTGTCGTAGTCAGACTTGGATGCACTCATCTGAGCGTAGAGCTCGCTCACTCGAGACGCTATGAGATGCTTGTCCCCAGCTCCAGAGATGATCGTCGTTGACTCTTTGCTCGAGACTATTGCCTTGGCTCTCCCGAGATGCTCGATGTGAGCATTTTCGAGCTTGTATCCTGTCTCATCGGTGATGAGAGTAGCTCCAGTGAGGACTGCGATATCTCTGAGGATTTCTTTTTTCTTGTCGCCAAATCCTGGAGCCTTGATCCCGAGGACGGTGAGGACTCACTTCAACTTGTTGAGTATGATACCTGTGAGAGCCTCTCCATCGATATCATCTGCGATGATGACGAGCTCTCTATGGCCTGACTGAGCAAGTGACTCGAGGACTCCGAGGATATCCTTGAGTGATGAGATCTTCTTATCCGTGATGAGGACGTAGGCATCAGTGATGCGACTCTCCATCTTGTCACTATCTGTGATCATATAGGGCGAGATATATCCATTGTCGAACTGCATCCCCTCAGTGATCTCGATCTCGAGTCCAAATGTCCGTCCCTCCTCGACTGTGATCACACCATCTTTGCCGACTTTTTCCATAGCGGATGCGATGATCGATCCGACCTCAGCATCCTGGGCAGATATCGTCGCTACTTGCTCGATCTCCTCCTGAGTGTTGAGGGGCTTGCTGATACGAGCGAGCTCGTCTACGACGAGAGATCCTGCCTTTTTCATCCCATTTTTGAGCTCGATAGCATTGATCCCTGAGCGGATCTCCCTGAGTCATTCCTTTACCATTGCATACGTCAGGAGTGTGGCGGTAGTCGTCCCATCTCAGGCTGCATCGTTGGTGCGGCTGGCTGCTTCCTTGATCAGCTCAGCTCCCATGTTCTCGATCGGATCAGCGAGCTCGATCTCACGAGCGATCGTGACCCCATCGTTGGTTACTTGAGGAGCTCCATATCATTTGGAGAATATGACATTACGTCACTTAGGTCACATAGTACAGGTCACAGTCTTAGCTACTTTCTCCATACCGATGAACATCTGGAGGCGAGCCTCATCTCCGAAGTGAATTTGTTTTGACATAAGTGTTTTTATGGTTAAGATAAAATTATATTTAATATTAATTTAATTTTTATGAGACTTGAATGCGAATTACCAATGAAAGGATGAAGAAATAATTCTTGAGCAGATAGGCTTGATAATATTTTAAATCAACGTTATGATGTTACTTCTCCAGCTTTTTGATCTTTCTCTGAACAAGAAATAATTGAATTCAATACAGCCTTACCTTATATGACAGATAAAGAACAGTGAAAAATTGCTGATGCTATACATACCTCAAATCTAATTTATAGAGTTGCAGAGGCAGTGTGAAGAGTTCGATCAGAATGAAAATTCGATTTAATTCCTAGCTAATCTTCGCCAGTATATACTCAGCTCATACGAGCTTGTAAGTCGTATCTCAGACCTTCACATCATCTCAGGAATACTGCCCTGATATCACTCGATCTCCTTTTTGGAGGTCGATTTTTTGTAGGGTGCCATCTTTGTCGAGTTTGCCTGGTCCAACCGTGATGACCTCGTAGAGTGAGGGTCGCTCCTTGTTCGCGGAGTCGGGGATGATGATACCTGATGCAGTTATCTTGTCTGCATCGATCGGTCTGAGGAGGACTCGATCAGAGAGGGGAGTGATCCGCTCGATCATGTCAGATGTTATTGACATAACAGTGAAGAGTTAAAAATTAAAAGTCCAAAGTACAGAAAAATCCTGTAGCTTTTCACTTTTGAGTATATAGTTTTATCTTTTAATATCAAAAATAAAAAACTTCTATTTTATTAGAAGTTTCCTATTTTAGACCTCGTGCATCGTATCTGGCTCGACATGTGGTATCTCACAACCGATCATCGTGAGATACTTTTCCATGTGTTCGACATCACGTATCTGCTGTTCGTGACGCTCTGATCGAGCCGTATCAGTATGGAACTTGTACTTGGTCAGGAGCTTGTAGACGAACTGCCAATAGGCACACTCAGAGATCTCTTTGCCACCGACCGATCGGATCTCGGCGAGATATCGTTGTGAAAATACGAACTCAGACTTGGTCCCAATATTGTCGAGATCTGCGTCTTGGATGATCTTCTCGAGATGGGTATGCGGTGTTGAGAAGAGGACAGTCGCCATGATGATACGTTCTATTTTGGCGATTCGATCTTTTGGATGATCTCTCTCATCGAGCCACTTGCGAGCAATCCGAGCTCCGATGTGTTCATTTTTCTCATATTGTTCTGAGAATCCTGTATCATGGAAGAGGCAAGCAAGCTGGAGATCCTCGAGATCCTCGTTGCCTACATCCTCAGCGAGTGCAATATAGGTGGCTCGATCGAGTACTCAGATACTGTGAGAGGGGTTGTGATACTGATAGCTATTGCACACTTGTAGGAGTTCCTGAGTGTATTGGCGAGCTGATTCGATGAGATTGTATGACATAGGATATGGATTATAGTAGAGAAATCATAGGATTCTGTATGATAGTGTATCATACTTGTATTTTTATTGCAAAATCTCTCTTGCAAAAGGGAGTATTTTCGCTACAATCTGCCCATCTCTATATCTATATCTCTCTCACACATGAACATCCGCAATCGTGTCCTCATCATCGTCTGACTCATCGTAGCATCAGGACTCTATATCGTCCCATGGAATCAGTATGGCGTCGACAATGCGTGGCTCAACCGTCCCTATACTCTCGGACTCGATCTCCAGTGAGGTGTCGAGCTCGACTACAAGGTAGATCTCGATGCAGTGAGAGCTCAGTCGGGTACAACCACAGAGCAGAGTATCGTCGAGGGGATCAAGTCTGTCATCGATAAGCGTGTCAACTCGCTCGGACTCGCAGAGCCAACCATCCAGACGTCCAAATACGGATCTGATAACCATATCATCGTCCAGATACCAACTCAGGCTCATGCTGATCTCGGAGAGGCAGAACGCAAGATCAAAAATGCCGAAGATATCAAAAAAGCGAAAGAAACTATCGGAAAAGTCGTCAAACTCGAATTCCGTGAAGAGAGAAAATGAGTGACAGAAGCAGACAAGGCAGAACGAAAAGTTCTCGCAGACAAAGCTCTCAGTGAGATCACAAATACTCCATTCGCCACTGTCGGTAGCAAGTATCGAGATCAATATGAAAATGTTGTCTACAATATCTGATCCGGTGCTATGCCTCGTGAACTCACGTTCTCAGGAGTAGATGTACTGACCGTATTCCCTCATAGAACTGGAGTATATGTTGCTCAGGGAGATCAGAGCTATACCAAGGATGCGAGTGGGCAGATCCTCGCCACATCCAATCCTGGATATGCAATCATGCAGATCGATACCAAAAATGGTACAGGAACTGGAGCTATCTATACGTATTCATATATATTTGTAGATCAGCGACCGAGTCTCTGGCAAGCTGCCAAGACGGCTGACGGCAAAGTTCTGGGTGACCAATACCTCGTCAATGCTGGAGTCGGATTCACTCAGGTAGGACAACCTCAGGTAGAACTCTTGTTCAACTCAGAAGGGAAGACGATATTCGGAGAACTTACCAAGCGTCTCATCGGCAAGCCTATCGCTATATTCGTCGGAGGACAACTCCTCACAGCACCAACTGTACAATCTGTTATCAGCGATGGTCGAGCGGTCATCACTGGAGACTACACCGTCAAGTGAGCACAGACTCTCGCCAATGATATCAACACAGGTATCGTCCCTGCCCCGATCTATCTCACGAGTGAGCGTACGATCGATGCCAAGATCGGATCTGAGTCACTTCGACAGATTCTCGTAGCTGGTGCTATCGGGCTCCTGATCATCATAGTGTTTCTTGTGTTTACCTATCGTGTGAGTGGACTCCTTGCTGGTGTAGCTCTCATCACATATACGCTCATCCTCATAGCACTCGTCAAGATGACAGGTGTAGTACTCACGCTCGCCTCTATCGCAGGAGTGATCCTCTCTATTGGTCTTGCGATCGATGCCAATATATTGATATTCGAGCGTATGCGAGAGGCACTCGCAGATGGTAAGACGATGGATCAGTCGATCTCTCTCGGATTCGAGAAGTCATGGACTGCTATCTGGGATTCACATATCACATCACTGACATCAGCCGTGATCCTTTATATATTTGGTATTTCACTCATCAAGGGATTTGGATTCATGCTGGGTCTTGGTATTGTCCTCTCACTCTTCACGGCTATGTGGGTATCTCGTATCCTCATCATTGCGGTCGGTCGCAAGATCGGTAAAAATGCACAAATGTTTATCGGATTCAAGAAATAGTTGATATATATTATATAAAGAATAAAATCAAGAAAGTATTTTCTTGATTTTATTTTATGCCACTACAGATACTTCCATATAATGAGATATATTCTACTTGAAGTAAATCAAAATCTCCTATTTGGGATAGTTTATATACACGATTTAGCGATGAAGTAGCTAGTATTTTGCAAAAAAATGCTCTTGCTCAAAATATATTTGAATGTGAATATATGGCAAATATGAAAAAAACCCAAAAGCTACTTGGACCAGAATTTGTAGTAGAATCGATTCCTCTATGAAGGGTATTTCCAAGGAAAATATTGAAAGAAAAAATATGAAGAGTACACAGAACTTGCGTGATACAATGAGTCAATAGATATCTAGTTATTTGAGAAAAAAATATATCTAAATAAAATATGCGTATCTGATTTTTTGATTCATGACTGGGATGAGAGATCACAATGGCTGAGTTCCAAAAAGAATTCCCAGATATCGATATGATACTCGAGATGGATAGAGTCAATGCTCCATACGGTCATCGGAGTCGAGATGAGATCAGGACTCTGACAAAAATCTGAGTAGATAAGCTCTATGCGAGATGAGCCGATATCGTGATCCTCGCTTGCAATACAGCATCTGTGCATGCCCTGAGGTGGCTCCAGCAGGATGTATATGTCGGGCGTCATATCCTCGGTGTGACCGTCCCATGAGCTGAGGCAGTGATCGAGTGATGATATCATCGGATCTGAGTCCTCGCAACAGAGGCAACCGTCAGGAGTCGTATGTATCGTGAACGAGTCCATATCCTCGATGATAGTGTGATCATAGAGGAGGTCTGAGCTCCATGACTCGTCCCACTGATCGAGCAGGGAATTGTTTCAGGCATCCATATCGATAGCTTGCTCAGAGAATACCTATCTCAATTCTCAAGAGATATCGAGGCACTCATCCTCGGATGTACTCATTATCCCCTTATCCGTGAGTCTATCGAGCGTATATGGACGGAGCTATATGACAGCAAAATCCCGGATCTGATAGATCCAGGAGAGGAAGCAGCGAAGAGATTTAGAGGTTGGATGGAGAGGAAGGGGTATTAGTGACTTTGAGTGAGAGATGCGATTACTCACAACATATCTCCAAATCTTTTGGTATGATTTTGATTTTTATTGCTTGTCAATTGCTCCATCTTCCATCGATTTTCGAAGTCTTTCTTATAAGTATTTGTTGTGAATAAAAGTATATTTTTTCATCGTACTTTTCAAAAATAGGGGAGTAGTATTTTTGTACTATTTATCAAATAGATCATAATATCATTGTATGACTTGAGTCAGATAGACTTTCATGATCTTGGATCGCAGAGTTGTTCTATATTTCTTTCTGATATCTCCCTCGTGATGATATCAAATATTTCTTTTGGAGTTGATTGGTAGGCTCCACGCATCAGTGCATCTATAGCCCCACGGAATTTATATATAGGATCTTCACGTTCTTTATACTCTTTAGCTGATTTTTTGCTATACTGGATTTCACATCATACAGCTTTCTTTTTCGTACTATTTCATAGCCCCATAAAACCACTCTGACTCGCATTTTTCATATTTGGGTCTCCTCACGACTTGTGACTCGTGAAGAGAGGTTTCTTTTTTGAATCATGGATTATTTGCTGAAATTGATTATCATCACCGATTTCTCATTTATTTTTGAATATATAGCCATTATGAGCCATGAGAGAAGATCACAGATGCATGAGTGCATTGATAGTTTTCTGGGGGGTTGTATCGGGGTATGTTAGTGATATACCAATCTGATCCCTTACCGTACTCGATCTGACGTATTCCTCTGTTTCCCAGAGTTTTTTGAGCATACTCTTCGGACTCTTTGCTCTCCAAGAGATCTCTATGATATGACCCTGGAATTTATATTTTCCTAAAAATATAATAGTTCCTTGATGATTCTGGTGCATTGATATACTTCCTTTTAGTTCGAGTCATTGTGATATGAGTTTCTTCGATATTTCGGGTAGTTGCTCTACTGCATCAGAAAATTCCTTTTCTATATTTATGACGTCTCCCCAAGCGTGAAATGCCTGTATCACTTTCCATGAACGTTTTCTATCATTTCCATGTCCATTTTTAAAAAATTCAGCTAACTTTCTGGAGAGTTGATCAATATTTTGGACATAGGAAATATCTCATAGATATATCCCAAATGCTTCATTGAGATAGTAAAAAATTCTTTCTTTCGTTCTTCAAAAGTATAGGTCGATATCTGACTCAGTACATCATGCTATATTTGATACAAGTCCATATATGATGAGATTTTTTATATTTTTCTCTCTTTTATTTTCCGGAATTTGAGCAAAGTCATATGAATTCATATCAAGTATAGAAACTTGCCTTGAGGCAAATTCTATAAATCGTTGATTATCGCATACTTGTTGTATATACTCAGGAATATCTTCTCCTATATCGCTCTGTCTATCACGAAAGAGAAATACTTGTTGTATATCTGTGATATATTCTTCTGGTATATGCCATCATTTTTCCGCATTGTTGAGTCTTTTTTTGTGTATGACTCGTATGAGATCACTGAAAACATGAGGATGTTTTTTAAAAAAAGGATTAATTTCTTTTGTATTTCATCTTTTCGGAAAAAAAGTATCTATCTGTTTTTCTATCTCTTGTGATGGTGTAAAATCTATTATACTCTTTACGGCACTAGTAGTCTGCGATACTTGTTCTTTGCTTCTATTTTTTCTCAAGCTATCGATATCTGTCGTAGATATACTTCGGCTATTAGATGCAGATAACACTTTATATAAAATTTGTATTTTATGCTTTTTTCTTATACTGAACATATGTATCTGATTTATGGTAAGTGAAAGGTAGGATCAGCCGTTGCGGCACTCTGTGAGAGACAAGGTATCTCCTATGAGATCTGTGATGACTTGACTCCACCGAGTAGCTACGATGCCTATGAGGCAATCATCCCATCCCCATGAATTCCTGAGACTCATCCTATCTATGCGACGGGACGAGTGATGTGTGAGCTTGATTTTGCCTATCATTTTCTCCCCTCTGGATTCCAAACTGTATCGGTCACGGGTACGGATGGTAAGTCGACTACTGCCTGGATTATGTACAGTATACTCGAAAGAGAGTTTTCTGTCAAAAAAGGCGTATATCTCTCAGGAAATTTTGATATTCCATTCTCAGCTACCGTACTCGATATCCTCGATAGATGAGAAACAAAAGGAGTCATCGTAGTAGAAGTATCGAGTTTTATGGCTTTTGCCATCCAGAAATATGAGTCAGACTATAGTATATTTACCAATCTCAAACCCGATCATCTCAACTGGCATACGAGCCTCCAGTGATATATGGATGCCAAGATGAATCTGATGGTACATACCACTCGGAGATCTATCGTCAATCAACAAGTGATCGAATTTGCTCGAGATCAGGAGTTGCAGATGGAGCAATATGATAATATCCGAACTTTTTCCAATAATATATCTCTCAAAGACTCAACTGATGGAGAAGATATCCGAATATCTGGAATGAGAAAATATAAACTCTCAGAAACCCACTTCTCAGGAGTACACAATGCGATGAATATCCTCGCTTGTACTCTCGTGGCAAACGAGATGGGAATATGCTCCAAGCGAGTGAGACAATATCTCGCCGAGATCACAGGACTACCGCATCGACTCGAACTGATTGCTACAAAATGAGGAATCCAAATAGTGGAAGACTCAAAGTCGACAAGTGCTCAGAGTCTCTCAGCAGCCCTCGGATCATATGGCGATACTCGCAATCTTCTCCTCATCGTCGGATGATCTGATAAGTGAGATATCTTTGCTAGTCTTGCACCACTGATAGCGAAAAGAGTCAAAGCAATGGTCTGTATCGGTGCTACCAAATCCGCATTTATCGATATCGCTACACAGGCGAATATCCCATATATATCTACTGATATACTCGCTGATGGTGTCAATTGGCTCTATGGGCAGAGGAGCTCGTGAGATATACTGATGCTCTCTCCTGGATGTGCCTCATTCTGACTCTTTCGAGACTATCTCGATCGAGCCCATCAGTTCCGAGATAGTATAGAAAAACTCCCAGAATAATCTGGGAGTTTTTGATTTGACTATATGTTACTTGATCTCGAAGAGTGCAAAGTATGATTGTCCGATGGCTCGAGAAAATGCTTCCTGTTGCTCTGCTTGATTTTTTGCACTTGTCAGACTTGTTTTGAGGGGTATGAGATAGCTCGGTAGTGTAGATCCACTATTTGATGAATTGAGCATTCCGACTATATAGTTTGCACATTTATTTTGTTTTTCACTGCGATAAACTGGCTTGAGTGGATCTCATCTATAGCTCTCAGAATTCGTTCCGGCGATATCGATGAACTCTATATCACTCTTGAGTCGACCTGATCTGTATTCATCGATCGCTACCCTGAGACAGAGATTGTCTGTATCTATGAGAGTGAGATTCTTGGCTCTCATCGTGAGGAGGAGATGCTCGAACCGAGTCGTGAGAGCTCGGCGAGGATCTCGATCTATAGTTGCTGCATTGAGATCAGTGAGGAGATATCCGAGTCAGAGTTTTTTCATCCGATCAATTGTGATCTCAGGAGTCGGATCATAGAAAAATGTCTCAAAATCAAATACTAAACTATCATCGAGGTATCGCTTAGCATTTTCGTTGATGAGATACGTCATGAATGTACCAATTCGATATATTCACTTCATATTCACATCAGCTCACTTTGGGGACAAGATAGTATCATAGAGTTCACGTCCTATAGTCTCTATATCTTGGACGATGAGTTTCTGATTTTCGAGTTTTTTACCACTTTCTATCTGCGTGATGAAATAGAGGAGTACTTGATGGAGATCTGCCACCGTCATATTCGCGAGACGATCCGGTGTGAGGATTTTTTGCATGGCGACACTCTGAGCAAGAGAGCCTGCTCGCTTGGCGAGTCACTGCGGATCAGTCGTATTCATCGTTGCTATCGGAGTGATATAGTCGGCCCTATAGGTAAATATACTTTCATTTTGGGTGAGTTTATTGTATTTGTATTCATTCATCCCTGCAGATACGAGATTGTTCCATCCATGAGGGAATGCTGAACGTACCACATATACGAGTATGAATAAGAAAAAAAGTATCGAGAGAGTTGATTTGACTCACATGGTATCCTCACTGTCTTCACTGGTATATGAAACAAAAGTCAGAGCCGCAAGACCGATAATCGAAAGGAACAAAAAATACACAAATACTCCATACCATACAATCCCAAATGCCGATATCAAAAATAAAAATCCATAGATCATCAGCATGACAAATATATCCTTGATACGAGATCAGACATCACTCTTCTCGATACAAAAGTGAGCGATGAGTACTGTAACAAGCATGATAGCAATCAGTACTCCATAACCAATAGGGAGCGTGATACTACCGATGAGACTATAGAGTCATACGAGTATACTGGTACTGGCTATTTTGGCTGGCAAAAATGATAATACATAGATACATATCATGCCAAGTATCACTGATATAAAATAATACCACTGACTCCCAGGAAGATGAGGATACCTCCGTCCTCCAACAAAGAGGAGTATAGCAGGGAAGAACGCAAGGAATATATATGTGATATCAGTGAATTCTCCAGATTGATTTTTTTGGAAAGTGAGATTGACCGGGAGCTTGATATAGTTATTGAGTCAGCTTTCTTGACCGAAGTATCTTGAGAAATCTTCATTTTGACTTTTTCATTCACTCGTGATGCTCGATGCTTGCTGTGCTTTTCTTTTTTTACTGTACTCCTCTGGAGAATAGATTGCTCCATAGTTATTGAGATCGAGCCATCAACCATATCCACTCAGTACACTATTGATGAGTCCTGATTTCTGATTGCTCGTGAAGATACGAGACTCATATCCATTTTTGATCAGCCATGGACTGAGTCCGATGGCAATACCAAGAACAAATACGATACTTGCGAGTATCCACTCTTTGAAGTGGCGGATACCATGTTGATATATCGCAAGGAATATACTCGACAATCAGATTATACCACACCCAAGAGTGATAGCCTGAATGATTCATTTATTATCGACAGGGAGCCATACATTCATCTTGGACCAGAGGCCTCCACCCGTGAATATCGCAAGAAAAATGAAGAAAAAGCCAATACATCCAAATATCCCAAGGAGACGATATGCGATCAGAGCGAGTGATGCGATGATCAATATGAGTGTCGTAACCTTGATAGAAAAAGCTATACCAACGAGTACACCAGTAATACCAAGATATATATAGAATCTATTTTTTTCGATCTCTGCTCGGAACGTGTACCAGAGTACTCCAAATGCACTTACACTGACCATCATCAGTGCTGGATCGAGTTTCATATCTTTTGCTTGTTGGAATACGGTCATCGGCATCATATAGTAGATACCAGCAAAGAGGAGGGGGAGGGATAGGAGGTATTTGCGATGTTTGACCTCGAATATCACAGAGAGTATGCTCGTCATCATGATCATCGAGAGTATACCGCCAAGCTGGTTCACATAAAATGCCGTTGCTGCAATATGATCCCAAAGAAATCCTGTTCCAGTGATGACTTGCCAAGTATACATACCGGCTCATTGGAGCATTGATCCACTGAGAGCCATGATCCGAGGGAAGTTCATATAGACACCGAGATCATCCCATCCTATCGGCATCGGACGTATAGCATTGATGAGAGATACAGATATGAGGAAACTCACGATCAAAAAAGCGAATTCTACGGAAAGAAGTTTCGGATTGATCATATCCAGTAGAGATCCACTCGTCTTGCTATGCTGATCGAATTCTATATATTTCGTTTGTATATCTCGATAAGTCTCTCTCCAACCTGGTATAGCAATGAGTATGAGTACGGTGAGTACTACTAGGAGCCATGTAAGTGTGAACATACCAAATACTCCAAAAGCAATCATGATACTCGCAAATACTCCGAGTCCAATAGATATCTCCGCACCAATACGAATACGCAATAGGATACCATCCCATCATCTTATCCACTTCAATATACTATATCCGAGAGCTCTCCAGAGGAATGCAAGAAACATAGGA